>CAJMOL010000164.1 GCA_905215095.1 uncultured bacterium
GCGATTGACAAGGCTGCGGCTTAGCTCAAACGGTCCATGCCCTCTTTTTTGACGCGGTTGGCAAGTACAAAGTAGATAATGCTGACAATCAGGCCGGTAAAATCGGGGGTGCTTGAGCCGGTCCCACCCAAGAGGGGCAGGGAGAGAAGCAGGCTGATGACCGAACATACTAGGCAGACGATGGACCAAATCCAGACAACGCCAGCCTTGGCGGGATTGTTTGCCGCGCGGATGCCAAAGACGGCGGTCACAATTTCGACGACGCCCAATACGATGACGACGATGCAAGAAACGATCATGGCACCCGTGATATCGCCTGCCGCGCTGCCCGCAAAGAGCGCTGTAGCACCCATGCCTGCGCTTAGAATGCCGACGACAAAGAAGAAGAACGATAGGATTTTGAGTAATTTACAGGCGTTGCTCATGGCTGGTCCTTTCGATACGAGTACGCCAACCTGGCGCACCCCATGTGCTGCACATATGGTGAAGCACATTGTAGTTCAACGCGGCGATGCATGCGCCTGAAAGCGCTTTGAGCCCACGCAGCCCAATCCGACCTTTCAAAAAGGAAAGCTGGACGTAAGCCAAATCGATGGCAGCTCATGTGCGGCGCTGAGATGATGAGGCCGTAACAAGGAGCTGTTCTTAAGGAGGAGCCATGATGTACGGAGCAGGGCAAGTGCGTGAGCCGCGGTCGTTGGGAAGGCGTATGAGTGATTCTGTGATTGCCGTCGTGTGCACGGGGTTGATGGCGGTGCTTTGCATTGGGATGCTGTGGACCATGTCGCATGTGGGACAATAGCGGACGGTTGGGTGCTGGCATTAACGGCGCTCGCGTATTCGTTTTGCTTGTTAAGGAGTGCCCATGGGCGTCGTCGATCCCTTTTCTGTTGCTCGGGCCGCGGGGCTTGAGCTGACCGGGAAGCCCGAGGGCCTCACGCTTACCGACGGCACGATGGAGCTGCGCGCCGATTTCGGCCGCATGCTTCCGCGGCTCAAGCAGGGCCGTCTGCAGCAAGAGCTGTTGGTAAAGGCTGCGCGCGCAAAAGGCATCGAGTGTCCATGGGCGATTGATGCCACGGCAGGCTTTGGCGAGGACTCGCTGTTGCTGGCGGCTGCGGGCTTTACCGTCGATCTCTATGAACAGGATTGCGTGATCGCGGCGCTCCTCAAGGATGCCCTGGATCGCGCGGCAGATGATCCGGCGCTTGCGGCAGCCGTGGCGCGCATGCGCTTACATGCGGGCGAGGATAGCGTTGCCGGCCTTCGCCATACAGCCGAGCTGATCGGGCAGGGCGAGCTCGTGGCTCCCAACGTGGTGTATCTGGACCCCATGTTTCCCGAGCGCACCAAGAGCGCGGCGGTGAAAAAGAAGTTCCAACTTTTGCATCATCTGGAACAGCCGTGTGCCGATGAGGAGACGCTGGTCGAAGCTGCGCTTGCGGTGCACCCGCGCAAGGTCGTTATCAAGCGGCCGGTGAAGGGGCCACTGCTTGCCGGCGTTAAGCCGAGCTATCAGCTTGCGGGCAAGGCCGTTCGCTACGATGTTTTGGTGCCGCCGCGCCCGTAGCTTGCGTGCGATGGTTGGCGCTCCGTCAGTGCCGTGCCGATGCGGGGCCTATTTCCAAGGGTGCGATGTCAGGTGCCAGCCACCGCAGTATTCGCATCTGTAGCAGGCCAGCCCGCGGCGTCCGCGGTTTTCGCAGTCAGCCATAACTGCCTCGGCCTCGGCGCGCGTGTCGCCGTGGCCCACGCCCAGCAGCACCAAATAGCCGCGCCCAATTTTGCCCACGCACTCACCGTCGACCGTCACGCCGGCGTTGAGCACGCGCTGCACTACCGCACGCACGGCCTACTCCTCGCCCGTCAGTTTGGCGGATAGGTGCTGGAGCGCATGGAATCGATGGCTGATGGCGTTCTTCTCGTCCGCCGTCAGCTCGGCCATGGTCTTGCCCGGCGTGTCGACCGGCAGGAACAGCGGGTCGTAGCCAAAGCCGTGATCGCCGCGACCCTCGTGTGCGATAACGCCCTCGCAGGCGCCTTCACCATAGGTGACCAAACCATCCGTGTCGATGAGCGCGACGACGCTCATAAAGCGCGCAGTGCGGTCCTCGTCGGCCACGCCCTCCAGATTCACGAGCAGTTTGGCATTGTTGGCGGCATCGTCGCCGTGAACGCCCGCGTAGCGCGCGCTATACACACCGGGCTCACCATCCAGCGCGTCAACGACCAGGCCCGAATCGTCGGCAATGGCCATGAGCCCCGTCTCTTCGACGGCAGCCTGCGCCTTGATGATGGCGTTCTCCAAAAACGTCGTACCGTTTTCCTCGGGGTCCTCAAAATCGCCCAGCTGGCCGAGCGCTACAAAGCGCACCTCGGGCATAACCTTGCCCAAAATGGCCTCGATCTCGATGAGCTTATGGGCGTTGCCGGTTGCCACGACGATGGTCGCCGCCGGGTCGAGGGTGTCGATGTCGATCTTCTCAAGTGCCATAACTGGCCTCCTTGTCTCTATAGCAAGCCGCGCCGAGGGCGACGAGGGCCTCCGCCTCTCCCCTCTCAATCAACGGCTGTCTTGTGTCTAGACGTCTCCGCAGATAAAACCTACCAAAATAAACCTGTCCCTATTTGGCAGGTTAGGCGATGGCTTGGCGCTGAAGCTCGATGAGCTCGGCGATACCCTTGTCGCCCAGGTCGAGCAGGGCGTTGAGGCGTTTGCGGTCGAAGGGCGCCTGCTCGCCGGTGCCCTGGAGCTCGATCATCTCACCGGTATCGGTGGCGACAAGGTTCATGTCGACCTCGGCGTGACTGTCCTCGGAATAATCCAGGTCGAGCAGGGTGTTGCCGTCGACAACGCCCATGGAAATCGCGGCGACCTGGCCCGTGAGCGGGATGCGCTCGAGCTTACCCGCCTCGACCCACATGGCAAGGGCGTCGTGCAGCGCCACCCAGGCACCGGTAATGCTCGCCGTACGTGTACCGCCGTCTGCCTGAATCACATCGCAGTCGACGGTGACGGTGTACTCGCCGAGCGCCTTCATGTTGACGACGGTGCGCAGGCTACGGCCGATCAAACGCTCAATCTCCATGGAGCGGCCCTTGCGGTTGGCGTGCTCGCGCTTGCAGCGCTTGCCGGTCGATGCCGGCAGCATGGCGTACTCCGCCGTTACCCAACCGGCCTTGGCGCCCTTGCGCCAGCCCGGCACACCCTCCTCGATGGTGGCGGCGCACAGCACGCGCGTATCGCCAAACTCGGCCAGGCACGAACCGTGGGCGTGCTTCATGACGCCGCGAGTAAGCTTGATGGGGCGCAGCTCATCGGCGGCGCGGCCGTTGGCGCGGTTGACCTGCATATACTCCATAGAAATATCCTTTCAGCAAAAGATGTGGCGAAGGCTTTGGCGGCTGCCCTACATCTATTTCAGCTCATCGATATCGATATGCTCAATGCTCTTGAGCGGCTGGCCAAAGATAAAGCTGCCCGCCACCGCAAACTCGGCAATGTTATCGGCCGTCGTTGCAAAACGATGCTGCGGCTCGGCGGCGTCGCCCGCCAGCTGCTCGCGGCGCGTGAGGATATCGGTCAGCTCGCGTGTGGTCTCCTCGGCGGAACTCACGACGCGCACCCCAGGCCCCAGCGCATGGCGGATAGGTCCCACCAACAGCGGAAAATGCGTACAGCCGAGCACCACGGTATCGATACCGTGGTCGCGCAGCGGCTCAACCGTGGCACCCACCAGCGCACGCACGGCAGGCGTATCGAAGATGTCCTCGTTCTCGAGCCACTGCTCTTGCAGATGTGCGCCCGAGGCGAGCTCGTGCTCAACGACCTCGACAAAGCTCGAGGCAGGACAGCCGTATACGTCGACGCCGGCATCCAGGTCCTGAATGGCACGCGTGTAAGCGCCTGAGCGAATGGTGAGGTTGGTGGCGAGCACGCCCACCCGGCGCGTGCGGGTGCTGTTAATTGCCGCGCGTGCGCCAGGTGCGATCACACCGATGACGGGGACGTCGAGCACCTGCTGGGCCAAACGCAAGGCCGCAGCGGTCGCCGTATTGCAGGCGATGACCATGATCTTGATGTCGTGCTTCGACAGCCAACGGCCCGCCTGCAGTGCAAACGAGCGCACCTCGTCCTCGGTGCGGGTGCCGTAGGGGCAGCGCTTGGTGTCGCCAAAGTAGTAGACGGACTCGTGCGGCAACGCCGTTGCGATGGCGCGTGCAACCGTCAGACCGCCCAGACCAGAATCGAACACGCCAATCGGGCGCGTGTCGCCTGCCGGATTCTCGATATCGGACATTACCTCACCAGTCTCTCTCGAAAAGACATGTCCAAGTGCAGCGACGCCGCGCTACGAACGCGCCGCGACCAGCAGCTCTGCCGTCGCCGCCCAACCGTCGACAATTTTGCCGCGCGTAACGAAAGCGTTCTCGCAAGCAGCTAGG
>CAJMOL010000165.1 GCA_905215095.1 uncultured bacterium
TGAAGGCTCTGGAGGGCGACAAGGAGTGGCAGGACAAGGTCTGGGAGCTCATGGACGCTGTTGACTCCTACATCCCCACGCCGGAGCGCGACGTTGACAAGCCGTTCCTGATGGCTGTCGAGGATACCATGACCATTACCGGCCGTGGTACCGTTGCTACCGGTCGTGTCGAGCGTGGCGTTCTGCATGTGAACGACCCGCTGGAGATCGTCGGTATCAAGGAGACCCAGAACACGGTCTGCACCGGCATCGAGATGTTCCGTAAGCTGCTCGACGAGGCTCAGGCTGGCGACAACATCGGCTGCCTGCTCCGCGGCATCAAGCGCGAGGACATCGAGCGCGGCCAGGTTCTCTGCAAGCCCGGTTCGGTTACCCCGCACACCAAGTTCACCGGCGAGATCTACGTTCTGACCAAGGACGAGGGCGGCCGTCACACCCCGTTCTTCGATGGTTATCGTCCTCAGTTCTACTTCCGTACCACCGACGTTACCGGTACGGTCAAGCTCCCCGAGGGCACCGAGATGGCTATGCCTGGTGACCACATCACCATCGAGGGCGACCTCATCCACCCGATCGCCATGGAGGAGGGCCTGCGCTTCGCTATCCGCGAGGGTGGCCACACCGTCGGTTCGGGCATCGTCTCCACGATCATTGAGTAAATTAGCTCTTTGATATAGCTGACTTAGAGAACCCGGCACTTATATGGGTGCCGGGTTCTTTTCTGCAATGGATATTGAGCCGTTGCTGGTGTCGAGAGGATCGATAATGGTCCTGGATGCACCGTCGATTAGATCTCGATGGCTTCATTGATGTGTTCCAAATATGAATGGGTTCACCGAGAACCAATTGATTCGAGGTTTTCGTTGACAGCACTTACGTAGAGCTGATAAAGTATCAACTCGTGCCCGTACGGGGCGGAAATGAAAGGTTCAGGATACATGCGTACTCTAGTTACTCTTGCGTGCACTGAGTGCAAGCGCCGCAACTATACGACCACCAAGAACAAGTCGACCATGCCTGATCGTATGGAGATCAAGAAGTATTGCCCCTGGTGCCGTCACCACACGCTGCACAAAGAGACTCGCTAGTCTCTAGTCACATACGCCAGTAGTTCAATTGGTAGAGCATCGGTCTCCAAAACCGAGTGTTGAGGGTTCGAGTCCTTCCTGGCGTGCCAGTCATTATTCCGTAAGCTCCCAATTGGGGGCTTACGGTTTACTCATGTATAAGCGCTTTGCGCGGAGGTAACCCAAATGGCCAACAAGAAGAACAAGAAGAAGGCTCAGCAGCAGGCGCCTGCCAACAACGCTGCCGCCAACTCCAAGGTTGAGGCCAAGAAGGCCGTTGCCAAGAAGAACGAGAAGGCTGCGAAGTCCAAGAAGAACGAGAAGCCTGGTTTCTTCGCCCGCACCAAGAAGTATTTCGCTTCGGTCAAGTCCGAGATGAAGCGTGTCACGTGGCCCGATAAGAAGGAGCTCGTGAACTACTCGGTCGTCGTTTGCGCTTCTCTGGTCGTCGTCGGCGTCGTCATCGCTCTGCTCGATGCTGGCTTTGGCGAGGCTCTTGCTCTGTTCTCTGGATTGAGGGGCTAAACCATGTCTAAGCGTTGGTACGTCGTTCACACTTACTCTGGATACGAGAACCGCGTTAAGTCCGATCTCGAGCATCGCATCGAGACTATGGGCATGCAGGACCGTATCTTTGATATCGAGATTCCTATGGAGCGCGTCACCGAGATCAAAGAGGGTGGCAAGCGCGAGACCAAGGATTCCAAGATCTTCCCGGGTTATGTCCTGGTCCGCATGGAGATGGATGACGATGCTTGGACGTGTGTTCGTAACACGCCTGGCGTCACCGGTTTCCTGGGCGGCAACGGCAAGCCCGCTCCGCTTTCCCGCGACGAGTACAACAAGATGACTCGTCGTCCCGGTAAGGGCGATTCGCCCAAGCGCACCTCGGTTGATATTCAGGTCGGCACGTCCGTCCGTGTCACCGATGGTCCGCTTACCGACTTTGATGGCAAGGTCTCCGAGGTTAACACCGAGGCTGGCAAGCTTAAGGTCACGCTGATGATCTTTGGCCGCGAGACGCCGGTCGAGCTCGACTTTAACCAGGTCGCTGTCATCGCTTAAGTTTTGGTCCGTTCGCGCGAGCGTGCTTCTTCTGTGACTGCTCATCTCAGGAGTGCTTCTAACACGTGCGTGCTTACGATATAGCAAGTACTTCACACTCGTGATTCGAAAGGAATGACCATGGCTGAGAAGAAGGTTGCCAACGTCATTAAGCTCCAGATACCTGCTGGTGCAGCTAACCCCGCTCCTCCCGTCGGCCCCGCCCTGGGCGCTGCTGGCGTGAACATCATGCAGTTCTGCCAGGCTTTTAACGCCGAGACGCAGGACAAGAAGGGCGACATCATCCCCGTTGAGATCTCTGTCTACGAGGATAAGTCCTTCTCCTTCATCACCAAGACCCCGCCGGCGGCTCACCTCATCAAGAAGGAGCTGAACCTCAAGTCTGGTTCCGCTAAGCCCCAGGCCGACAAGGTTGGTCAGCTCTCCCAGGAGCAGCTCACCAAGATCGCCGAGATCAAGATGCCGGACCTCAATGCCAACGACATTGACGCCGCCAAGAAGATCATCGCCGGTACCGCCCGTTCCATGGGCGTCACCATCGCTGAGTAGCGATTTCTTATGGTAACGACGGGTGCTCCGACCGGGGCGCCCGTTAAATGTGTGCAATAGGGCACACGATACGATGTGGGAGGGCTCATGCCCGTTTAACCACAGGAGGTAATGCACATGGCTAAGCATGGTAAGAGCTATAACGCCGCTGCCGAGAAGATCGACCGCGCCACGCTCTACACCCCCCTTCAGGCTGCCAAGCTCATCAAAGAGCTCGACACCGCCAAGTTCGACGAGACCGTCGAGGCCCACTTCCGTCTGGGCATCGATACTCGTAAGGCTGACCAGAACATCCGAGGTTCCATCTCTCTGCCCCACGGCACCGGCAAGACCGTTCGTGTTGCCGTCTTCGCCGAGGGCGAGAAGGCCCGCGAGGCCGAGGCTGCCGGCGCCGACATCATCGGTTCCGACGAGCTCGTCGCCCAGATCCAGAAGGGCGAGATCAACTTCGACGCCGCTATCGCTACGCCGAACATGATGGCCAAGGTTGGCCGCATCGGTAAGATCCTTGGTCCCCGTGGCCTCATGCCGAACCCCAAGCTCGGCACCGTGACCATGGACGTCGCCAAGATGGTCTCCGAGCTCAAGGCCGGCCGCGTTGAGTATCGCGCCGACCGCTACGGCATCTGCCACGTGCCCCTGGGCAAGAAGTCCTTCTCCGAGCAGCAGCTCGTCGAGAACTACGCTGCCCTGTACACCGAGATCCTGCGCGTCAAGCCCTCTTCTGCTAAGGGCAAGTACGTCAAGTCCATCTCCGTGTCTTCCACCATGGGCCCTGGCGTCAAGGTCGATCCCGCTGTCCAGCGTGACTTCCTGGCTGAGTAACTGCTAGTTACTGCCTGAGCAAAGCAAGCATTGCTAAAGAAACCCGGTTCTGCCTTGTGCAGGACCGGGTTTCTTGCTATCGCGTCAAAAGCACCACAAAGGGGACGGTCTCCCCTTTGTGGTGGTTACCAGGGTGTTCTGGCTGTTGAGGACTCGATGGCATCGTGGCGTTTGAGCTCGCGGCGCATGGTTTGCGAATTGAGCCAGGCTGCCTGCCAGCCACGGATGGGGTAGCGCGTCTGGTCGAGCTCAAACTGCGTATAGCCACAGGCGTTGATGATCGTCGTTCCACACTCATGCTGCCGCTTGCGCTGAAAATCGTAACCGTAGCTTTGGTGTACATGCCCATGCACCATGTAGTCGGCCTCCCAGGACTCAAGCGCCGTGTTAAAGCACTCAAACCCTCGATGTGGCAGATCGTCCAGATCACCCATACCGGCGGCGGGTGCATGGGTAAGCAGAATGTCGCACCCGCCGACCATCCTAACTTTACGCGACAGCTTACGCATGCGCTTGGACATCTCGCGTTCGGTGTACATGTTGGCGCCGTCGCGATAACGCATGGACCCGCCAAGGCCCGCAATGCGAATCCCTCGGTATGTGTACACGCTGTCTTCCACGCAGATACATCCACCCGGTGCATGACGTGCGTAGCGGTCATCGTGATTGCCGCGTACGTAGATGAGCGGTTTGTTGATGACCGTGACCAAAAACTCAAGATAGTCCGGGTCCAGATCGCCAGCGGACAAAATCAGGCCGACACCCTCAAAGCGCTCCTTGCGAAAGCACTCCCACAGGCATCGTTCTTCGGTATC
>CAJMOL010000166.1 GCA_905215095.1 uncultured bacterium
TCTGACGGGCGACCGCCCGACCGGCCGCCTGCACCTCGGCCACTACTTCGGCTCCATCAAGGAGCGCGTGGCCATGCAGAACCGCGGCGTGAACACCAACATCATCATCGCCGACTACCAGGTCATCACCGACCGCGACACCACCGAGCACATCCAGGACAACGTGTACAACATGGTCATGGACTACCTTGCCTGCGGAATCGACCCCGACAAGACCATGATCTACGCGCACTCCGCCGTGCCCGCCGCCAACCAGCTCATGCTGCCGTTCCTGTCGCTGGTGTCCGAGGCCGAGCTGGCGCGCAACCCCACGGTCAAGACCGAGATGGAGGCCTCGGGGCACGAGCTCACCGGCCTTCTGCTCACCTACCCGGTGCACCAGGCCTGCGACATCCTGTTCTGCAAGGGCAACGTGGTGCCGGTCGGTCGCGACCAGCTGCCGCACATCGAGCTCACCCGCACCATCGCCCGCCGCTTTAACAACCGCTACGGCAAGGTGTTCCCCGAGGTCGACGCGCTGCTGTCCGAGACCCCGCTGCTGCCCGGCCTGGACGGTCGCAAGATGAGCAAGAGCTACGGCAACGCCATCAACATCTCGATGACCGCCGAGGAGACGGCCAAGCGCATCAAGAAGAGCCAGACCGACTCCGAGCGCATGATCACGTTCGATCCCGAGAACCGCCCCGGCGTGTCCGGCCTGCTTTCGACGGCCGCCATCTGCACCGGCCGTTCCGAGGTCGAGATTGCCGAGGAGATTGGCATGGGCGGCTCCGGCCAGCTCAAGAAGTACGTGACCGAGGCCGTCAACGAGTACTTCGCCCCGATCCGCGAGCGTCGCCAGCGCTACGAGAACGACCTGGATTACGTCAAGGACGTGCTGCACGAGGGCAATCGTCGCGCCAACGAGATCGCCGAGCAGACCCTGGCCGAGGTTCAGGACGCCATGGGCATGGTGTACTAGGCAAAGCGCTTTCGCACAACATAGACGGTGAGATTAGATTTCTCCCCGTAACAGGAACAGGCCCGCTGGCAGTTAGTTGCCAGCGGGCCTGTTCCCGAAGTACACCGTTGAATCGCACAGAGGGGAGGAATGCGAATCAAACTCAACAGGGCAGGCTTTTTCATCGCCTATTGCCTGCTCCGTTGCTGAATACAATATAGTTCACCATGGTTTACTTTCTGACGGCAAAGTACGTCGCCACACCTTCTCCATAAGTTAACCACGGTAAACCTGCAACGGAAAACCACCACAAAGGGAACAGGCACCTTTGTGGTGGTTTTGGCCACGGTAGAGCCGCTAGAGCCCTACTGGCCAGCGACAGGCGGCCAAGTCGACGTGCATGGGATCGGTAAACGTCACGCCCTCCCCCATTAAGAGCTCACGCTGGGCATCGGGGCCGCCAAACGCAAAGCCCTCGCAAATACGGCCATCGGCAAACACCACACGATGGCAGGGAATCTGACCAGGGCGCGGATTGCTGTGCAACGCATAGCCCACATAGCGCGCGCTTCGCGGACGACCGGCAAGCAGCGCCACCTGGCCGTACGTGGCGACCATCCCCTCGGGAATCTGCTCGACTACCTCGTACACCCGTTCAAAAAAGCCCTCAGATCCCATCGCATGCTCCTTTCAACCGAAACCAGCATAAACCACCACAAAGGTGCCTGCCCCCTTTGTGGTGGTATATGGCAGGTCGGTTAGTTGGCGGGGCGGAAGAAGGCTACGGCCACGGCGCCGGGACCCACGTGGGTGCCGATGGTGGCGCCAATGGTGTGGATGGGCAGCTCGTTCTCGGCATGGCCGGCCCACAGCGCGGCGCTGTCCTCGATATACTTCTTGAGCACCGCGTCCGATAGACCCGTATAGCCGAGCGCCAGCGGCATGGAAAAGTCGATGCCGCCCGCCTTTTCGACCTTTTGGTTCAGCAGGTTGCGGCCGTTCTTGGAACCGCGCGCCTTGCCCAACTGCACGATAAGGCCGTCCTCGGCGGCCACGACCGGCTTCACGTTGAGCAGCGTACCCACGGCGCCGGCCGCGGCAGACAGACGGCCTCCGCGCACCAGGTACTCCAGCGTCTCGAGCAGGCCGATAACCACCACGCGGTCGCGCACGGCCTCGACCGCCGCCGCGATCTGGGCCGCACTACGGCCCTCGTCCACCAGGCGCAGCGCATACTCGACCAGCACGCGCTCGCCCAAGGTCACGTTATTGCTGTCCACGACGAACACGTCGCCGCCCGGCGCCTCGGCAAGTGCCGTACGAGCACTCTGGTTGGTGCCCGAAAGCTTGGCGCCCACGGTAATAATCACGGCCTCGTCGCCGGCCTCACGCGCTTCGGCAATCGCCTGTGAAAACGCGTACGGGTTGACCTGGCCGGTCTTCGGCAGCTCGTCGCGCTCCACGAGCATCTCGTAAAAGCGCTGGTGATCGATGTCGATGCCATCCATGTACACATCGGTGCCAAAGGTGACGGACAGCGGCAAAACGGCCAGTGCCGGGTGCTCCGCCGGCGACATATCGCTTGCGGAATCGGTAATAATGCGGACGGACATAGCGAATCCTTTCTTGCGCAGGTCCCGCGCAGGGAATTTTGACAGCAAGGCCCCGGCACGGTATACGCACTCAAACGGGACTATGCAGTTGTTAATTGGAAGCAAATGCCTTGGCGGCCTTAGATCTCGCGCAGAGTGTTGAGAATCGTACGCAGCGACGCGTACATCTGCTCGCGCTGCTCCACGCCCATGGCCTTACCGGTGGTGTCGAGCACTTCGCGAATGATGCGATCGGCCTCGCTCATGCTCTCGCCGCCCAGGGCAGTCAGGCGAACCGGAGCGCGGTACTTGACGGCAGCATCGCCCGAGTCATCGACCTCGACGTAGCCACCCTCCTCCAGATGTGCCAGTGTGCGCGAAACGGCGGCGCGGGTAACGCCGGCCATGCGGGCGAGGTCGGCGCCAGTCAGGCCGTCCTTGCTGCGCTCAAGATAGTACAGGCACATGACGTCGGAGCCCTTAAGGCCGAGCCTTGCACCCTCGGACGTCTTGATGCGCTGAATCTCCTTGTAAAGACCGCTGATCAGTCCAACAAAGTCCTCAAAACGTGTCTCGTCGTTCTGCTGCATGGGAGACGACCGCCTTTCGCTTGCATGATGCTAACGGGTAAACATCTTAGCCGCATGTCCGAACCCCCATACCCAAATATCCCAATTGTTAACCCATCAACATAAAAACCACCACAAAGAGGACGGCACCTTTGTGGTGGTTTGGGCCGGCGAACATGATCCGCAGGCGTCGCTACAGCTCCACGCAAGGATTGTCGCGGGTCACAAGCGTCTTAACGACAACCGTAGCGCCCAGATAACGCTCGAGCAACTCGGCGAGACGATCAACGGCAGCCTGGCAGTCCTCCATCCGCTCGGGCTCCACGCACTCAATCGCCAGGAACGCGTCGGCCGAATCGTCGGACAGCGCCGTACGAACGCCATCGCGCCAGTTCCAGCAACGACACACGGCGCCCGCATCATCGATATAGGCGAGCTCGCCGGGCAGCGTCGGGTCATCCGTTTCCTCGCCAAGTGGCAGGAACGCATCGCCGCCGTCAGTCACCTTCAAGCGAAGATCCCCCTCAATCGCATGCAGGTCCTCGCCGCCAACGGGCAGCGCGTAGGTCAGCGACACCGTGTTGTAGATGTCCACCGCGGGCGTAATGTGGCCCACCGGTTTGCCCTTGAGCACGCGCTTGAGCAGGTTCTCAACTGAGCAACGCGCGCCCTTTTTGGTCTTGAACAGCCGATAAGCCTCGCGCCATGCCTTGACCGGTGCGTTCTCGCTGATAGTATCGCTGGTCAGATGACGCTCCGCGTCGATATTGGCGCGGTCGAGCAACGTCGCAATCGCGTCCACGTCCTCTTGAGGAATCTGAGCCGCGGGCTTCATACCCTTTACGACCATAACACCGACAGCCGCCTGCGGAAATAGCTCCCAAAACGAATCCTCGGCAACGAAACTCTTCATGCGCTCTCCCTTCATCGTGCGCGCCCGAGCGAGGGCGCCTAAACAAAAAGCGCCCTTACGACGGCCACCTTCAAAGTCCTACGGTGCCGCCACAAGAGCGCTTACGCTGCCCCCATCCGGAGAAGGGGGCAATATGTCAGGCGTATTGTAACCCGAGTCATCCGCGCGAGTAAAACCACCACAAAGGTGCCTGTCCCCTTTATGGTGGTTTTGGGCCTGAAGCAACGCTAGTGTCGGAGTCCCAGCAGGCCGCGGCCGCGATGACG
>CAJMOL010000167.1 GCA_905215095.1 uncultured bacterium
CCCAAGAGATCGCTTCATCATTCGATTGGACCTCTCTGGTTCTCGGCATCGTCCTGTTCATGCTTTCCCAGCTCTTCTTGTACGCCCGAGAGCTGTACCTCGACTCCGACGAGATTGCGTAAGGAAACGCCATGCCCGTAATTGTTCGCCTCGACAAGATCATGGCCGAGCGAAAGATTTCCTCGAACGAACTTGCCGAAAGGATTGGAACCACGCCCGTGAACCTGTCCCGTATTAAAAAAGGGCATATTCGCGGCATTCGCTTCAACACACTCGAGCAGCTATGCCTCGCCCTTCGTTGCCAACCCGGAGACCTTCTCGAAGTCATGAGCGAAGAGGATGCCCGAAAGGAGTTCGGACTCGATTGGTCCGCCGAGGATTAGAGGGCGGTCGTACTCGCCCTGCACACGGGGATGCGAATCGGCGAGGCCTGCGGCCTTCGGTGGTGCGATGTGGATTTCGAGACGGGCCTGATCTCGATCAGACACTCGGTGGCGTACGCGAAGGGAATGGGTTCGTTCATCAAGGACACCAAGACCCATGACGCCAGGGGTATCCCCATCGACCCGGTCGGCCTACTCCCCTTCCTGAAGGAGACCCACGAGATCGACTGCGGAAAGCTGCGCTTGCGCGGCCTTACCGGGGCGGTCGAGATCGGGGACTGCTACATCCTGTCGGAGCCGGGCGCGACCTTCGCGACGACAAGCTATATCCGCAGGGCGTTCAAGACGTTCTCGGAGACCAACGGCCTCATGGGCACCAACGACGAGCTGATCACGTTCCACGGCCTTCGCCACACGTTCGCAACGCAGTGGATCCGCCAAGGCGGCGATATCAAGGCGCTCCAATCGATCCTCGGCCACAAGGACGCCATGGCGACGCTCAACGTCTACGCCGACATCGAGCCCATCTCCAAAATCCATAACATGCTGCGCGCCACGCCGTGCCTTTGGCGCGGGCACCTCGGGCCGAGGGTCGATCCGGGTCCCATGTTCCAACAGAGGATCCAGGAGTCCATCGAGACGCTCCAGGCGTTCGGCTACGGCATCACCGAGCCGGACGACCGAAATATCGCCATACGCGACGTGAAGACGAACAGTTGGCTCTAGCTCACCGAGTACGCGGCAGTGCTGGGCCCATCCCAACTGAGGTCACGGTGGTCCGATAGGGGCGCCGCCCGCGGCATGCGCCGCGGAGCGGTATCCCCTACCGAAGGGCGGGGATGCCCTCCGCTTCCAGTTCGGAATCAGCCGTCGGAGGCGTTCGGCTGACTGCGGGAACGGCCTGTCCGCTCAATGTGTTCGGCTGAGATCGGAAATCAACCCAACACGAGCCGGACACGCGCCAGACGGCTCTTCCCCGTACGGCCTTCCCCCTTACGCTCATGTTGCAGGCATGTAACGCCGCAGCGAGCGCGCCTTTTTTGCGCCAGACAGGTACAATGATGAACACTGTACCGTAGCGGAGCGCCCCGCGCGCGCCGCAATCACGCGAAAGGGTTTCCCATGGCCGAGATCTCGTCCTCCCGTATCGTCATCACCGTCCTTGGCAAGAACCGCCCCGGCATCGTCGCCGGCGTCACCCGTGTCCTAGGCGAGGCCAACGTCGACATCCGCGACATCACGCAGTCCATTATCGAGGACATCTTCACCATGACCATGCTGGCCGATACCGCCGAGTCCAAGCTCGACTTCGCCGAGCTGCAGAAGGCGCTGGCCGAGGCCGGCGAGCTTTCGGGCGTCAACGTGTCCATCCAGCGCGAGGACGTCTTCAACTTTATGTACCGCCTGTAGCGAGCAAGCCGCTGGGGATAGCCTGACGCGCGCATGCCCATGCAAGTCACCCCGATGCGGCCCGGAGAGGAGCGCGCATGGCCTACGACGCCAAGAAAATCTATTACCGCTTCGATGACCACTTGAGCCGCCTGGTTCTGGATTACGAAGCAAGCCGCCAGATTTCGCCCGAGAGCGAAAGCCTCTACCACGGCCTGCCGACCGACCCTTATGACGAGGGCCTGTTTGTCGAGCACAATGTCAAGCGCGGCCTGCGCAATGCCGACGGCTCGGGCGTGGTCGCGGGCCTCACTCGCATCTCGGATGTGCACGGCTACAACAAGGTCGACGGAAAGGTCGTGCCCGATCAGGGCAAGCTCACGCTTCGCGGCTACAGCATCGAGGATCTGGTCAACAATGCCCAGGCCGAGAATCGCTACGGCTACGAAGAAGTCGCCTATCTGCTTATCACGGGTTCGCTGCCCAACAAGGAAGAGCTCGACGGCTTTTGCGAGCGCCTGGGCGCCTTTAGACATCTGAGCGACGAATACGTCAAAGAGTTCCCTATGGCCACGGTGTCGTCGAGCATCATGAACGTGCTCCAGCGCGCCGTGCTGCTGCTCTACGCCTTCGATGCCGAACCAGACGTGATCACGCCCGAGCACGAAATCGACGTCGCCATTTCCATGCTCGCACGTCTCCCGCGCATCGCCGCCTTCGCACACATGGCCTCGGTCGCCAAGCTTCGCGGCTCCGAGGTTCACGTGCCGCACCCCACGCCCGGCCTCTCCACCGCCGAGACCATTCTGCAGGTCCTGCGCGGCGGCATGGCGTTCACCCGCGATGAGGCGATGCTGCTCGACGTGATGCTCATGCTGCATGCCGAGCACGGCGGCGGCAACAACTCCACCTTCGCTTGCCGTGTGCTGTCGTCTTCGGCCACCGACCCGTATTCCGCCTACGCCGCGGCCATCGGCTCGCTCAAGGGCCCGCGCCACGGCGGCGCCAATGCCAAGGTCGTGTCTATGCACGAGGACATCCGCGCGCATGTCTCCAACTGGGAGGACGAGGACGAGGTCGCGGCCTACCTGGGCAAGATCCTCGACAAGCAGGCCTTCGACGGCACGGGTCTCATCTACGGTATGGGCCACGCCGTCTACACGCTGAGCGACCCGCGCGCCGAGGTCTGCCGCCGTTACGCGCGCTCGCTTGCCGCCAAGAAGGACTTGGGCGAGGAGTTCGCGCTCATCGAGCGCATCGAGCGCCTGGCCCCGCAAGTAATGCGCGATCACGGCATGACCAAGCCCATCTGCGCCAACATCGACCTGTACACGGGCTTTATCTACAAGATGCTCGGCGTGCCCGAGACGCTTTTTACGCCGCTATTCGCCGTCGCCCGCATGGCCGGCTGGTCGGCGCACCGCATGGAAGAGCTCTTCTGCGCGCACCGCATCATCCGTCCCGCGTATCGCCCGGTTATCGAGCCGCTGGAATACAAGCCGCTCGCCGATCGCTAGGACGCGGACCGTTATAGAACCCGAGCGTGGCCAGGGCATCACCGCCCTCGGCCACGCTTTTTATGCCAGTAGAAAGGATCGCAGCGAATGATTGTGTTTTCCGATATGGATGGAACGCTGCTGACGAGTGATAAGCAGATGAGCGACGCCACCTGGGCGATGCTCGACGAGCTTGCGCGCCGCGGTATTGAGTTTGTGCCCTGCACGGGACGTCCACTGTCGGGCATCTTTGAGCCCATTCTCGCCCATCCCGCCGTGCACTACGCGGTCTGTGCCAACGGCGCCAGCGTCTGGCAGCTCGACGACGGTACACCCACGGATACCTCACGTGCTACGCGCATTTTGAGCCGACCGCTCGACCGCGCCATCGCCCACCGCGTCCATAGCATTGCCGCCGGCCATGACGTTACCTTCGATATCTTCGCGGATGGGCAGTGCTTCCTCCCCCGCTCGCTATACGGGCGTCTGGATGAGTTCTGTGGCGGCGACCCCCACATCGCGGCTTCGCTCAAGCGCACACGAACACCGATCGACATGGATATCGACAGCAAGATCGACGAGGTCGAGACGCTCGAACGCATCGCCATGTACTGGCACGACCCGGCCGATCGCGACGCCATCGCAGCAGAGCTCGACACGCTCGGAGGCATTGAGGTCACGCGTTCGTACGCCATGAATATCGAGGTTATGGGCGAGGGTGCCACCAAGGGAACGGCCCTCACGTGGCTATGCGAGCATCTGGGCGAGTCTCTCGCCGACGCCTGGGCGTTCGGCGACAACATCAACGACATCCCCATGCTGCAGGCAGCGGGCCATGGCATGGCCATGATCAACGCCGAGCCCGAGGACCGCGACGCCGCCGACGCCATCACCGAGTTCGACAACGACCACGACGGCGTCGCCCGCACCATCATGACCGCCCTCGCCTAGTCATTGGGGACGTTCTTAAACGACTAGTCATTGGGGACACTCTTCGCGAAAAGCTG
>CAJMOL010000168.1 GCA_905215095.1 uncultured bacterium
GGCGTTTACGGTGCTGGGCGCGTTCTTTGTGCAAAATACCCTGGCAGATGCCACGAGCGCCAACCTTTCGCAGGAAACCGAGCTTATTGCCGCTGCCCTCAATGAGCAACGGGAGCCCATTTCCTTTCTGCGCAGCTTCGATCGCGAGGACTTGCGCATCACGCTGATCAACAAAGATGGGTCGGTTGCCTACGACAACGAGGCGTCGCCTTCTATGTTGCCCAATCACGGCGATCGTCCCGAGGTCGCCAAGGCTTTCGAGAGCGGCTCGGGTTCTGCGGAGCGCGCAAGCTCCACGCTCGACGAGATTATGCTGTACCGAGCCGTCCGACTTAACAACGGCCAGGTTGTTCGCTTGGCGCAAGCCCAACCTGGCGTTGCAGCGATTCTGATGTCTCTCGTGGCGCCGATGCTGCTCATTGCGGCGGCAGGTGCGGTGCTCTCGTTTTTCTTGGCGCGTCGTGAGTCCCGCGCCATCATTGAGCCGTTGCAGGAGGTCGATCTGGACCATCCTCGCCGCAGCTACGAGCATGCTTATGCCGAGATGGTTCCCATGCTCGAGCGCATTGAGTCGCAACGCCAGGAGCTCAAGCGCCAGATGGCGGTGCTGGCGGACAACGACCGCATGCGCCGCGAGTTCACGGCCAATATCACCCATGAGCTCAAGACCCCGCTTACGGCAATCTCAGGCTATGCCGAGCTCATTGCGAACGGCATGGTCGAGGGTGAGGACGATCTGCGCACCTTTGGCGGCCGCATCTACCGTGAGGCGGGCCGTTTGGCGGCGCTCGTCAACGATATCCTCACGCTTTCGAACTTGGATGAGTCCGAGCGTGCGAGCGATGGCGAGGCGGTGCCTATTGGCTCCACGGAGCCCATTGAGCTTTCGCGTGCTATCTACGCGGTCGAGCAGCGTCTTGAGCAGGTCGCCCGCCAGGCAAATGTGGCGATAGGACATGAGACCAAGTCTGTGGTCGTCGAAGGCGTATCGCGCCTGATCGATGAGCTCATCTACAACCTGGCGAGCAATGCCATTCGCTACAACCGGCCCGGCGGTACGGTGACGTTGCGGTGTGGAACCAACGACGACGGGCGCCCGTATCTTTCGGTTGCCGATACGGGTATTGGCATTGCGCCCGAGGAGCAGGGTAAGGTGTTCGAGCGTTTCTATCGCGTTGACAAGAGTCGTTCTAAAGCGCGCGGTGGAACGGGTCTGGGTCTGGCCATCGTCAAGCATGCCGCCCTGTATCATCACGCCTCGCTCGATCTGTCAAGCGAGTTGGGGGTGGGGACCACCATCACGGTGACGTTTCCCGCGCAACAGGACGAGCATTTCGTGTAGCGGTACTGCAAACATGTGAATTTCACGCCGCATCGGGGCTGCCGGTGCGGCGTTAATGTTGCGCAACAATGGTGTCAGCGCTGTATCTTATGTATAGAGTTCGGACTTGGCAAAAAGATGCGATATTATACGAGCAGTTTTGTCGATATGAACTAGGGAAATGAAAGGCAAGCTGCATGACCCTTCTCGAACTGTTCCAGCTGCTTAAAAAGCACCTTAAGCTGGTCATCGCCCTCCCGGTGGTCTGCGCGATCGCCATGGGCATCGTGTCCTTCGTTGCGATGGACAACACCTATACCGCGACGACGAGCATGTACATTCTCGCCAAGACCGATGGCAGCCAGACGAGCTACTACAACGACCTGTCGGCGAGCCAGATGCTCTCCAACGATATCGCGACGCTGCTCGATAGCGACAGCGTCAAGAGCGGTGCTGCTAAGGAACTGGGTCTTTCCAACTTGGATGATTACAAGGTGAGCGTTACGAGCGAGACCACGACTCGTGTCATTTCGCTGTCCGTGACCGGCGACAGCCCCGACGGTGCCGCCGCTGTCGCCAACGCCATTGCCAACTCGGTGTCTACCGTGGCTCAGGACGTTGACGCCGCCCAGGCCGTCAACGTGATCGATAAGGCAAAGATTCCCAACCAGCCCAGCGGCCCCAATCGCAAGCTCTACATCGCGGTCGCCGCTCTGGCCGGCCTGTTCGTCGCCGTTGCAATTGTCGTGCTGCTCGACATGCTCAATACCCGCGTCCGCTCCGTTGACGATGCCGTCGAGCTGCTCGGTGTGCCCGTTATCGGCCGTTTCCCCGTTGTGAAGGGCGGTAAGTAATTCATGGCCCGTAAAAAGAAAACCAGCGATACCCTCGCCTTTAGCAACGCAGCCAAGACGCTGCTGGCAAACATTCGCTTTGCGAGTGTCGATACGCCGATCAAGTCCATTACCGTGACGTCCTCCATCCCTAACGAGGGCAAGTCCACCATTGCGGTCAATCTGGCTCAGGCCATTGCGACCAGCGGCAAGAGTGTCCTTCTCGTCGAGTGCGACATGCGTCACCGTACGCTTGCCAACCTGCTGGGCCTCCGTCATTCCGGTGGCCTGTACGCCGTCCTTTCCGACCAAATGTCGATTGACGAGGCTGTCGTCGAAACCGGTCAGCCCAACTTCTTCTTCCTCGATGCCGAGCCGCGCATTCCCAACCCGGCTGACATTATCGCCTCGCGCCGCTTTGCCAAGCTGGTTGCCGCGCTGGAGGAGAAGTACCAGTGCGTCATTTTCGATACGCCGCCCGTGGGCACCTTTGTCGATGCCGCCGAGGTCGCCGCGATTACCGACGGCACCATCTACGTTGTCCGTGAGGACTTCGCCAAGCGCAACGAGATCCTTGCCGCCTTCGACCAGCTTAACAAGGCCGAGGTTAACGTAATTGGCACGGTCATGAACTGCTGTGAGACCTCGAGCCATGACTACTACTACTCTTACTATGGCGAGGACAAGGGCCAGAACAACGCTGTTGCCGGAGTTAACCCTGCTGTTGGCGGTGCCGCTGCAACGGGGACCCCTGCGAAGGCGAAGCGTTTTAAGAAATAGCAACGACGCAGATAAGAGGGCGATATGAGAGACATCCACTGCCATATCCTGCCCGGTGTTGACGACGGCGCGGCGAACCTCGAGCAAAGCTTGGCGATGCTCGAGGCGGCCCGCGCCGTCGGCGTTACGCACATGGTGTGTACGCCACACTGCCGGGACCCGTATTTCGACTTCGAAAAAATGTGGGAGGCCTATCGACTGCTTTGCGCGCATGCGGGCGATATGCATTTGCAGATGGGCTTTGAGGTCAATCATGCCAAGCTCATGGATTTGGGCATCGAATGGGCCGATCGCCTGCATTTCGATGGCTCAAACGAGTTTTTGCTTGAGCTCTCGACGCGTGCCGATTCGTATGACTTTGAGGAATACGAGAACACGATCTACGACTTGCAGTGTCGCGGTTACCAGGTGATTATTGCCCATCCCGAACGCTATCGTGCGATTCAAAAGGATGTGAGCGTGGCTGAACACCTGGTCGACCTGGGCTGCAAACTGCAGGCTTCGGCGGACTTTATCGCAGGTGGACGATTCGGTCGCGAAAAGAAGCCGGCGCAGCGCCTGTTTAAGCAGGACCTGTACAGCTATATCGCGAGCGATGCCCACAACGTGGGCCACTACGATTGCCTGGCAAAAGCACGCGCGAAGTTTAGCGTGGGAGCTCATTTCCGCTAAAATTTTCCCCCAACGTTCGCATCGAATGAAGGGGCTGCTATGGATATCCAACTTAAGACGGGTTGCTTTGATGACGCGGCGCTGGTGCGCCGCGCCGTTTTTATGGACGAGCAAGGCTACGAGAGCGAATTCGACGCTATCGATGAGGCGCAGACTTGCATCCATGTGACGCTGTACGTGGACGGCGAGCTCACCGGCTGCTCGCGCGTGTTTCCCGAGGAACTGGAGCGCGCGGCAGATGCAGAGGCTCCGGTTTCGCCGGCGTGCGATATGGACGAAGGCATCGCAGCGGGGGAGACCTATATTATGGGTCGCGTCGCCGTGCTGTCCGCCATGCGCCGTCGCGGTCTGGCAAGCAAGATTGTCGAAGCCAGCGAAGCTGCTGCGCGCGATGCCGGCGCCAAGCTCATAAAGTTGCATGCACAGGAGTACGTGCTGCCGCTCTACACCAAGGCCGGCTACACGCAGATTGCACCGGTGGACTACGAAGACGAAGGCCAGCCTCATGCCTGGATGGCCAAGCGCATGGGCGACAGATAGGGACATTCGTTTTCTGCCGGCAGTTGGGGACACTCCTCGGCAATCGACGCACGGGTGTTCCAACATACAGTTTTTCGATTCCGTATGTATATATGCGCGCTAATAGGTTATAAAATCTAAGTCTG
>CAJMOL010000169.1 GCA_905215095.1 uncultured bacterium
TGCCGTCCACCTTGGCGGTCACGCCGTGGCCGCCCAGCTCCTGCACATCGGTGACGCGGTTGGCGTCGATTTCCTTGCCGTAAGCGTTCTTGATGCTCAGGGAGATGGGGTGCTTGGACCAGCTCTCGGCCAGTGCGGCGGCTTCCACCAGCTCGGCTTCGGTCACGCCGTTTTCGGGGTGGACGCCCACTACTTTGAAGGTGCCCTGCGTCAGGGTGCCGGTCTTATCAAAGACCACGACACCGGTGCGGGCCAGCTCTTCCAGATAGGTGGAACCCTTGACGAGGATGCCGCAGGCGGAAGCGCCGCCGATGCCGCCGAAGAAGCTCAGCGGGATGGAGATGACCAGCGCGCAGGGGCAGGAGATGACGAGGAAAGTCAGGGCGCGGTAGATCCAGTCGCCGAAGCGGGCGGGCTGGCCCATCAGCAGCAGGACCACCGGTGGGAGGAAGGCCAGCGCCAGTGCGCTGTAGCAGACAGCGGGGGTGTAGACGCGGGCAAAGCGGGTGATGAAGTTCTCGGCACGAGCCTTCTTCATGCTGGAGTTTTCCACGAGGTCGAGGATCTTGGAGACGGTGGATTCGCCGAACTCCTTGGTGGTGCGGACCTTCAGCAGACCGGTCATGTTGACGCAGCCGCTGATGACCTCATCGCCGCTCTGGACGTCGCGGGGAAGGCTCTCGCCGGTGAGGGCAGCGGTGTTCAGGGCCGAGGTGCCCTCCACGATGACACCGTCGATGGGGACGCGCTCGCCGGGCTGGACCACGATCACGGTGCCGACGGCGATGTCATCGGGGAAGACCTGTTCGAGTGTGCCGTCGGGTTGCTCGACGTTGGCGTAGTCGGGTGCGATGTCCATCATGGCGCTGATCGATTTACGGCTCTTGCCCACGGCGTATGCCTGGAACAGCTCGCCGACCTGGTAGAACAGCATGACGGCGGCGCCTTCGGCCATGTGCGGATCGGTGTCGGGGAAGAGCACCATGGCAAACGCGCCGATGGTCGCGACGGCCATGAGGAAGCTCTCGTCGAAGGCCTTGCCGCGGCGGATGTTGTTGTATGCCTTTTGGAGCACGTCGTAGCCGGCAATCAAAAATGGCACGAGGAACAGTGCGAAGCTGGCGTAGATGTCGCCCGGGGTGCCGAATGCGGCAGTGAGGGTGCCGAGCTCATCGAGGGCGTACACCACGGCAAAAATGCCCAGCGCTACCAGGATGCGGTTGCGCTTATGCTCGAGTGACTCTTTTTTCTTACGCTTCTTCTTTTTCTTCTTGGGGTCGGCGGTGGCCATGACTCGTATCCTCCCATTTGAATGTATGAACATTCGCTCATATAATTTCGCGAGCAAAGGCCGCGGCAAGCGCGGCCTTGCAGGTTGGCGTAAACCCGGGCTAGAGAATGATCTCGCAGTCCGGCTCGGCGTCGGCCGTAAACTCTACAACGCGGTTGAGCACCTCGTCGAACTCGGCGTCATCGGCCTCGAGCGTCAACTTCTGGGTCATAAAGTTGACGGACACGGATTTGACGCCCTCGAGCTTGGCCAGCTCGTCCTGGAGCTCGCGCGCACAGTTGGCGCAGTCGATCTCGTCGAGCTTATACTGCTTTTTCATGGTGGGTTCCTTTCCCGTTTTTGCGGCTTGGGTGCAGGCCGCGCTGGTACCGTGGTTGGTTGCTATTCGCAGATATGGCTCATGCCCTGGTTGAGCATGGTGTAGACGTGGTCGTCGGCGAGCGAGTAGAGGATATTGCGCCCGTCGCGGCGGAACTTGACCAGGTGCGACTGCTTAAGCGTGCGCAGCTGGTGCGATACTGCCGACTGCGAGGTTTCGGTCGCTTCGGCGATGTCTGCCACGCAGAGCTCGCGGCCCATGAGGGCATAGAGAATCTTGATGCGCGTGGTGTCGCTGAAGACCTTGAACAGGTCGGCGAGGTCGTAGAGAAGCTCCTCGTCGGGAAGGTCCTCGGGCGAGCAGGTGGTGGGGACGATTGGCTCAGTGGCCTCGGTGTCGGGCTTCGTTTCATCAACGCAGACGCTCATTGCAATATCCTTTCATATGAACATGCGCTCATATAACTCACTTCCGATTATATGAGCGCATGTTCATATGTCAATACAATTTGCGTTAATTTCGATGACTGCTTGCCGCCTCTGCGATTTTCTGTGGGTTGGGAGACATCGACGCAATGCTCGCCAACATATTTCGAGATGTTCGGCTAGCATGCTAAGAAAGCCACCTTGAGAAGCATTAGAACTGTTCATATTTGTACTTTATCGTGTCAAATACCGCGAGAATCAGTTCTTCCTCTACGGGAGTTCCTGCAGAATCAGTTTTATCTAAAGTTATATTGAGCATTGCTGCAGCCAATCTGGCACATCGGTGGCCGAATAAGTCGAAAAATGTAGGTGGACATCCGCAGAGATCGCCTTTAGAAGAGCGAATTCTCAATTAGATCAATAATCGTGTCGTCTTCCGTGCGGTTTTCATCGATTTTTGCGAACATGTCGCATTCCCAAGCCCCATTGATTTCCTCAGCAAGGGCCCCGACGTGTTGCATGTCGTCGGGTTCGGGCACATCGTTGATGCTCGGGTCATCAGCTTGCGGATATTGGCTTGCAATTTCGCGCTTGGCGGCCTCTTCTTCTTTGAGTGTCTCCAGGACGCGGCGACCGTATTCGAAGTAGCGCCGCAAGACAAATTGACGAAGAGTTTCTTGCAGGATGGCGAAGTTATCCGGGAGTCGACCGGGCCATATCTTCTCGCGAATGCGAATCGCTTCCATGACCCGCCTAAAAGCGGACTGCTTGAAAAATGAATGACGACTAACTGTGATAACGGCATATCCCATGTTTCGCAGCGTGTTTCGGCGCTCCTCGTCAATTGATTGCTGCTCGGGTTCGTCGTGGTAAAAGCCGTTGTATTCGATATCGGTCATCGAATTTTCGAGCAGCGCGTCGAGGTAGAAAACCGTCCGTCGCGTTAGTGCGGCGTATCTTTTGGGGACTGGGATCGGATAATCCGTTTTGATGGCACGTATGGCTAAGCCACCCATTGACTTGGGCATTGTCAGCATCATGACAAACGCCGTTTCGAGTGGGGAGCGACAGCCTTCGTGTACATAAGAAAGTGCCTTAAGGGCTTTATTGGACCCACGATACCCTGATGCCTCTGAAAAGAAGGCTCTGAGTTCTTCAACGCTGGTTAGGGCTGGGCGCTCGCGATATTGAGTTTCGTCGGACGTTCCAAGCGCGTAGGAGCCGCAGATTTCAAAGTAATACTCAACGAGCTCAGTAAGGTTGAGGTCGGCTGTTGCTTCTAACGCGCACAGCTTGATATCGACGATGTAGACGTTCGGCTCGAGTTCTAGGTAGCTTTCTGCATCAAACGTATAGCGCGAGCAGTGGCAGATGCAGCCCTTGCGGTGCCTATTTGCATTATTGGAAAACGTCAGCACATGGATGCTTTCAGAATCGACATTCTTTCTGTTGAGCCATGCTCGCGCCGCTTCCAGGTCGGACGTGGTCGGCGCAGACACCCTGATCTTTTCCATAGGTAAGGGATCGATCGCGTAGCTTGCGAGCGAGTTGGCTGTTTGGTATACAGCGCGTGCCGTGGTATGTGATAGAACGATTCCCATACGCGCATGATGGCATAGCGGACGCCACATTCGCCCGAAACTTCGGGTAACGGTATTGGGGCGCGGCTTATCTTCTGCAAACGGTGGGCTTTTGAGCTGTCGTATCGAGGGAGCAGCTTCGGCTGGGGAGGTTTCTGCCAGCTGAGCCTTTTTTGGTGAACTTTAGTTGCGAATTCGTAGCCTCTAAGCGTTTTTGCTGACCGTCCAGATGCCTCACCAGCATAATTTGAGTTATTCGGCCTTATCCTAAATGAATGGTGCGATCGCAACGTCTTATTCGAATTGATTCAGGTAGATTAATGGGGCTTGGTTGCGAAATTAAGGCGACTACAGCGCTCGATTGCGGTTCGAGGGGCCTTGACTAGTGGTTCAGCTGGCCGAACAACTCGAAAAATGTAGGTGGGCCAACCTGCCGACTATGTGAAGCACGCGTATTTGCTCGTTTTGATGAAAACTAGGGTGCAGCCATAAGGCTGCGCCCTAGTTTACTGCGTGCCGGTGCGCCCAGACGGATTGTGCTGTGCCTGGCGGGCGCTCCCGCAGGTGGATCGGTTATTTCGCAAACAGGTTCTTGAGGTTGAACTCGGCCTGGACGGTACGGAGCATGAG
>CAJMOL010000170.1 GCA_905215095.1 uncultured bacterium
GAGACCGCGAAGGCCGTTACTGAGCCCGAACCGGTCGCCGAACCTGCACCTGTCGCCGAACCTGAGCAGCCCGCGCTTGCGCTCGAGTGTGAACCCGAGCCTGCAAACGAACTCGCGTCCATTGAAGAGCCTGAGCCCGAGCCTGAGGCCATGCCCGCATCCGCGCTGAAGCCCTCTGAGGCTGCCATCAACAAGCTCGAGCGCCCCAAGTACCTGAGCGGTTGGGACGACCCGCGCTGTGTTTTTGATACCGAGACCCAGGTTGCCTTCCTCGACAAGCATGACATTCACGATGTGTTTTGCCTTGTGCGCAAGCTAGGCAAGGCTGAGGACGAGACCTTGCGCATTGCTTTCGAAAAGCATCTTACCGCCTATGCTTTGCCGCTATCTCCGCAGTATCGGGCGCAGGCGCCAGAGCTCGGCAGGCTCTCGGGCAATGCGAAGCTGGCGTTTGACATTTATGGTAATCTGCGCAGCATTGGGCGTGATTACCGTGCATTCGCCAACATCAAAGGACCGATTAGCGAAACGCTCAGCACGGTGTATACGAGTGGCGGCGCGCCGCTTTCGCTGTGGAACCTTTCGATTACTCCGGCGATTCAGCGTAAATTAAAATGGACCCTTAAAATCTACGACCTGCCTACGCTGCTCACCTACAATGCTACGGCGTTACGGAGAAGCGGCCTCACCTCTTCTGAGGTTGGTTCGATTATCGATGCTCTAAATGAGTGGCCATCGGGTCGTTTGCAGCTGGGAAAAACCAAAGACGAAATGGAGCTTGCCCGTCTGGCTGCAATAGGGGGCTGGTATCCGGTTGCTAACACGCCGCTCGAGCGCGTCGAGGCTGTTAACCGTCTTGTCAGGGATACCATTAACCGTCTGCAGCGCGAAGGCCTTGCCGTAAACGAGCCTTCGTTCCGTCTACTCTTTTGTACCAGGCTGGCGGGTAGGCTTGCGACGGGTGCTAACGAAGATGACGCCGTCAATTCGGCGCTCGTGAGTCTTAAAAGTGAATATCCCGCCTTTAGTGCAGCGGTAAAAACGTTTGAGCGCCTGAACTTTGAACTGCCTCAGGATCATGAAGATATTGAGGCCAGTGATACGGAATCTACCTGCGAAAATGCCAATTCGGCTGACGACGTTATTGCGTCTGTCGATGAGGTTCAACCGGGCGGCGAGGTGGATGCTCAGACGGAAGCGCTTGAAGCGCAGTCCGCTCACGAGTCTGAGCAGCCGTCGGTGCAAGATCTTACGCTGGAACAGGCGCTTAGGCTTGCCATCGGCCAGGACATTGCAAAGTTCAACAGGTGGTTTGCGGACCTCGCATACCAGGACCGCATCCTGATGGGATATATGCTCATCGATGACAAGCCGGCTCGCTGGATGGATAACCTTGGCAAGTCTGCTTGGAAAATCCGCGAGCGTTACGATGCCCTTATGGCGGGGCGTCCAACGTTTGACATCGATGCCTTTGGTCCGCTCTTCCATGTGTATAAGCTGACCGCCGAGGAGTTTTACGGCCTAACGCAAACCGCGCAGCCTGCCTATTTGTATATGAAGCGCGTATACGGACAGGGCACCATCCCACTTAAATATGCACAGGTCGATAAGGACCTTGCGCCGTCTGTTTGCGATGTGGTTCGCGCGTACTTTGCGAGCATGGAAACCGAAAACGCTGACGAGCTGGCTGAGGAGAAGCCCGCGCCGGTGGAGCAGGCTATCGCGCCGACACCCGAGCCCGAGCCTGCGACCGAGCCCGCGCCAGACCAGGTGCCTGACCCTGCCGCTCCGGAGCCAACTACCGCCCCGGCCCCACAACAGTCGGCAAAGCCCTTTACCAGCAAAATCGAAGACCTCACCGGCAAAGGCCCCATGTCTATCGAGGCGTGGCTGGCGCTGCTGCCCGCCGACGATGCCGACCTGCTGCGCTGGGTCTTTAGCGACAAGCCCCTTATGGATTACCCTCGCAAGCCGGCTGGACTCGGTCCTCTGCGTCGACGTCGTGATGACCTGATCAGCAGCCGTCCGCAATTGGACGAGGATCAATTTAGTTCGTTTTACACGTGTTACGACCTTACCGTGGAGACGTCTTGCGAGATAACGCAGGCGTCTCCGATGGCCTTTGGCTATCTGAAGGCCATTAAAGTCTCGAACAGGTTTAGTCTTCGCCGCGCCGCCAATGATCCGACATTGCCGCAGGAGTGGCGTGATAGGATAGCGCGGCTGTACCGCCGTCCTGCCGCGGATACGCTTCGAGCGCCTGTAAACATCGAAAAGGACAACGCCTCTCAGCTCGAGAAGATTGCGCGTAAAAAGCTGGGCAGCTTCTCCACTCGCTGCGCCGCGCTGCGTGCCTTTGCCGAGACCGGAGCTGTTGAGGAATATCACACGCTCAAAGACATCCGCATCAAGTACCAGCGGTTTTTGAATGATAACAAGTGCGGCTTTAAACAGATGTTGGTGATGCCTTCCGAAGACACCAAGTGCCTTAACGAATTACGCGGCACCGGAAGTTTTTTGGTGGCGCGTGGCAACAAGATACGCTCCTACAAGATTGACAACCGCCTTACGTCCGAGTTGCGTCAGATCTTGACGCTCGCCGTGGGGCGCAATATCGAGTGCGGCGCGGGTCTTATCCTGCGCGAGAACAAGGAGTTGTGCGACCTATACGACGTGCGTGATGACGAGGAGCTCTACGAGATTATCCGCACGTACGTGCGCCCGGATACGGTGCACGGTTTGCGGACGGTTGTGTCCCCCGTGATACGCTTGGGCGAGACGGATCGCAAGCGTCAGATGCTCGATGTGCTGCGCGACGCGGGCACCGAGCTGTCGCGCGAGGAGTTTGCCCAGCGCTACGCGGACAAGTACTGCATAGACACGAAGACGGTTCGCAGCAACTACCTGCGCGACATGAATGCATATCTGCGCAACGATCGCTACTCGTATGTCGATGTCGACCTTTCTGCCGAGCAGCAACAATTCATCAAGGACATGGTGACCGAAGACTACGTATCGCTGCCGTACGTCAGGGCGAGCTTTATTGCTAAGTTTGGCTCCACGTCAGGTCGTCTCATTAACGATCAGACGCTCGCGCCCCTGGGCTTGGAGGTCTCGAGGGACCTGATCGTTAAAAAGGGCGTTGACCTGAGGAAATCGTTTGAAAATCTGCTTATGTCGCGCGATAGCTTTGCCTATGGAGCGCCGGGGTTTGGTGATGAAGTCATTAACCACCAGGACTTTAGGCTGGCAATAGCTCAGCTGCTACGCAACTTCACCTTTATCGAGTGTAATCACGGTTCATTTATTTCGCTCAAGCACCTAGAGGAGTCGGTGGGAATTCGACGTATAGACCTAAGCTCATATGCATATGCCGTTTCTGGTCGTACGGAGTCGGGCGTGCCATTTACAGTGGCAAGCCTGCGCAAACAGGGCTTTGAGCACAAGCTCGATGCTGTGGCAGAGGTGTGTGGCTTTGACGATGCGTTTTTCGACTCGATTGTAGTGTACGGGCTGCCGCAAGAACAGATTAGGCGCACCCGCTTTGGCGGCACCTATATGTTCTGCCGAAAGGAAGGGAGTTTCTCCATTGCCGATGCGGTCGAATATGTCGCCAAGCAAAAGGGCCCCATTGAGATGGGCGACCTTATCGATGCGTTCCAGGACGATTACGGCGTGGTCGTTACCGCTTACGACATCAACAGGGCGGTCAAGGACAAAGACCTGTTCTACAACGAGGACCTTGACATGGTCATGCCCAACAAGGAAGCGAATGCAGCTTACCTGAGCGAGCTGTATATCAATAACAACCAATAGGAGGAGTCAACATGAACCTGCTCGAGATGATCGGCGACGGCGTCAACATTAAGCCGACCGGTGCCAACCACAAGATCGTGATCGACGGCAAGCCCGAGATGTATCCCGTTTACAGCATTAAGCTCGAGTTCCTGCGCTACAACGTGCAAAACGACCGTATCGCCTCCTGGATCAGCCGCTACAAGGCCGAGCATGGCGAGGGCGCGTTTAACGAGCTGGATGTTGCCGCCTGCAATGACATCATCGAGGGCTTTATCGTCGACAGCAACAAGGATGCCATCGAAAAGACGCAGCGTAGCATTGCCCTGCGTTCGCAAGAGCGTCCCGGCGTGGTGCTGGCCGACGGCCTGATGGATGAAAACGCGGAATGCGGCATCAGCGCGCCTTCCACCGGCCTTGCGGTGGGCGATCTGGACGGCGAC
>CAJMOL010000171.1 GCA_905215095.1 uncultured bacterium
CAATAAGCCCCGCGACGTCTTTGAGCGCGGCCTTGCCGAGTGCGCCGACCATACCGGTATGACGCTGGCGCTGGCCGTTAACTACGGTGCCCGTGCTGAGATCACCCGCGCTGTCCGCCAGATCGCGCTTGATGCGGCCGCCGGCAAGATCGATCCCGCCGCGGTTGACGACAATATGGTGGCTTCGCACCTGTACACCGCCGGTCTTCCCGATCCGGAGCTTGTGATTCGCACCTCCGGCGAGCTTCGTCTTTCGAACTATCTGCTGTGGCAGGTGGCTTATTCCGAATTCTACGTCACCGATACCTATTGGCCCGACTTTGATCGTTGGGGCCTTGTCGACGCCATTTTGGCCTATCAGGGCCGTGACCGTAGGTTTGGTGGTCTGAGCAAGACCGAGGAGGCTTAATCGTGTCCGATCGTCCCAAGGCAACTGCTCCCAAGACATCTGAGCGCAAGGCTGTCGCTGCGGGAGCGCCCGCAGCGAAGAATGGCACCGGTTCGTGGCTTGCGGGCTTTATCACCCGTGCCGCCGCCGGTATCGTTTACGCCGTTGTCTTTATCCTGTGCCTGGTTTTGGGTATCGTGCCCACGGCCATCTTTGTTTCTGTCATGAGCGGTCTGTGCTGCTATGAGTTTTTCCGTATGACGAGGCTCGATGGCAAGATGGCTAACGAGCGCATGGGTATCGCTGCCGCCGTACTCTTTCCGCTGTCGGCGTTGGGCGATTCGATGTTGCTGAATGCCCTGCTTTTTGCCCTGATGCTCGCTGTGGGCATTTGGTATGTCTGGTCGCCGCGTACCCGCATCTCTGATGTGGCCGTGACGCTCATGGGTCCCATCTACACTGGCTTTATGCTGTCGGCTATCGTGCTGCTGCGCGATGCCGTGCCCGGTTTTGCCGGCGCCCTGCTTTCGGTGGGCGTTTGCGCGTCCCTTTGGGTCTCCGATTCGTTTGCCTACATCGTGGGCAGCCGTATCGGCAAGCACAAGATGGTTCCCAAGATCTCTCCTAAAAAGAGCTGGGAGGGATTTGTCGGCGGCATTCTGGGCTCGGTTTTGATTTGGCTCATCCTGTGGGCGACGCACTTCTACAAACTCAGCCTGCCCTATGCGCTGCTGTGCGGCTTGGTCGTGTCCATCCTGGGCGTTATCGGCGACCTCATTGAGTCGCGCATCAAGCGTGGCGTGGGCGTCAAGGATTCCGGCAACCTTATCCCGGGCCATGGCGGCATGCTCGACCGTAGCGACTCGCTTATCTTTGGCTGCATTACCGCGCAGCTGCTTTTGATGATCGGGGGCGTGCTGTAATGTCATTCCAGACGACGTATGGCTCCGATGGACGCCTTCGTGTTGCCATCCTGGGTTGTACGGGCTCTATCGGCACGCAGGCACTCGACGTGTGCCGTCAGCATGCCGATCGACTGCAGGTAACGGCGCTGTCCGTCAATTCCAGCACCTCGGAGCTCGTTGCCGCCGCCCGCGAGTTCTCGGTTCCGGCCGTTGCCGTGGCCGACTCCGCCCACGGTGCGGACGCCGTGCTGCAGGAGCTGCCCGAGGGCACGGAGCTCGGTGTTGGTGCGCAGGCGGTTTGTGAGCTCGCACGTCGCGATGATGTCGACTGTGTGCTTGTTGCCATTGTGGGCGCTGCCGGGCTCGAAGCGAGCCATGCGGCCTTGACCTCGAATAAGCGTCTTGCCCTTGCCAACAAGGAGTCCCTCGTCGTCGGTGGCGACTTGCTTATGCCGTTGGCGCAACCGGGCCAGCTTATTCCAGTTGACTCTGAGCACTCCGCCATCTACCAGTGCTATCTGGGGGAGAACCCACGCGAGGCTCATTGTATTTGGCTCACCTGCTCGGGCGGTCCGTTCTTTGGCCGCACGCGCGACGAGCTCAATCGCGTGACGCGTGCCGATGCCCTCGCACATCCCACGTGGGCCATGGGTGCCAAGATCACCATCGACTCCGCCACCCTCATGAACAAGGGTCTGGAGCGCATTGAGGCCATGCATCTGTTTAACTGCGACCTCGATTTCATTAACGTGGTCGTGCAACGTCAGTCCAAGATTCACTCTATGGTCGAGTTTGCCGACGGCTCCGTGATGGCGCATCTCGGTGCTTCCGACATGCGTATTCCCATCCAGTTCGCGTTCTCGTATCCCGAGCGTTGGGATACCCCGGCGCCTCGTATCGATTTCCGCGAGCTGGGACAGCTCACGTTTGATGCTGCCGACATGGATACCTTCCGCTGTCTGGCACTGGCCGAGCGTGCCGGCAAGACGGGTGGCACCATGCCGTGCGTGCTCAATGCCGCCAACGAGGTCGCCGTCGATGCCTTCCTGCATGATGGCTGCAGCTTTACCGATATCGACCGCATTGTGGAATCCTGCATGGATGCTCACGATGCGCAGACGGTCGATTCGTTTGAACAGCTTCGCGACATCGATGCGTGGGCGCGTGAAAAGGCCGCGCAGGTGCTCGCCGCATCCCGTTCTTAACCCATAAGGATTGCTTTTTCGTTTTATGGATACTGTTCTGAGCGTTCTCTCATCGGTCTTTTGGGGCCTGCTGATGCTTTCCGTCCTCGTGTTTTTGCACGAGGGCGGCCACTTTTTGGCGGCGCGTGCCTGCGGTGTCCGCGTGACTGAGTTCTTTTTGGGCCTGCCGTGTCGCTTTGATATCCACCACACATCGCGTCGCATCGGCACCAAGTTTGGCGTGACGCCGCTGCTGCTGGGTGGCTATGCTGCCATCTGTGGCATGGATCCGACCGATGTCTCGTGTGCCGATCGCGTGCTCGCGGCCATCTATCGCCACGGCCGTGTGACGGTGGCCGATCTTGCTGTCGAGCTCGAGCTGTCCGAGGAGGATGTTCTCGAGGCTTGTGCTTTGCTGTTGGGCTGGGGCTCCATCGCCCCCTGGTATGAAGAAGGGGAAAAGCCTTCGCCCAGTTACTATCCCACCAAGTACCAGACCCTGCCGCGCGATGCTGCAGGATATACCACCTTTGACGGTCGCAAGTTCGATCGAGAGCATGCGACTGCCGAGGGCGATGTATGGGAACTGCCGTGCGGCGAGGCCGAATTCCTTGCACGTGAGCGCTCGCACACCTATTTGGGCCAGGGCTTTGTTAAACGTGCCTTTATGCTGCTTGCGGGCATTATCGTCAATATCCTGACGGGCTTTTTGCTCCTTATGAGCATCTATTCCATCGCAGGTGTCACGGTGCCGGTGGATACCAATGTGATTGGCCAGGTTGACGAAGGCTCGATTGCCGCCGCGGCGGGAATCGAGGGCGGCGACGCGATCCTTTCGGTCGACGGAGTATCGTGCTCTACCTGGATGGACGTTTACGATGCCATTGGCAAGGCTGCCGGTAAGGACGATATCGCCATCGAGTACGAGCGTGACGGCAAGCGGCATTCGACCACGGTTGCACTCAAAGAGGACGAGCGCCTAGGTGTGTATGCCTCTACGCAGGTGGTCCGTTTAGACCCCATCACGTCGGCTCGACTTTCGTTCTCCTATGTCGTGCAGACAGCGGAGGGCGTGATGCGCCTGCTCCAGCCGCAGCATACGATGGAGATTCTCGATCAGTCCTCTTCGATCGTGGGTATTAGCGTTATGTCCTCGCAGGCTGCTGCCGCTGGCCCTGCAACGTTCCTTTCGTTTGCCGCCCTCATTTCGTTCTCGCTTGGCTTTATGAACCTGCTGCCCATCCCACCACTCGATGGCGGCAAGCTGGTCATCGAGATCATTCAAAAGATTGCTGGCCGCGAGCTTCCGCTCAAGGTCCAGTCGATCGTGAGCTATGTGGGCATCGCGCTTTTTGCGCTGCTGTTTGTCTATATGCTTCGTTCCGACATCCTTCGATTTATTCTGTAGGGGAGTGTTTGGATTGTCTTTATCCCATCCTTTGCCTCGCGAGTTGACGTGCCCCGTGCATGTGGGCGGCGTGCAGATCGGTGGCGGCGCTCCGGTCGTGGTTCAGTCCATGACCTGCACCGATACCGCTGATGCCCAGGCAACGCTTGCGCAAGTGCGTGCTTTGGCGCAGGCTGGCTGCGATATCGTGCGCGTGAGCGTGCCCACCGAGGCCGCGCTTGAGGGTTTTCGCACCATCTGTGCCGAGTCTCCGGTGCCGATCGTTGCCGATATTCACTTTAACCATAAACTCGCCATCGGCGCCGTCGAGGCTGGTGCCGCCAAGCTTCGCATCAATCCCGGCAATAT
>CAJMOL010000172.1 GCA_905215095.1 uncultured bacterium
TCGACGGCCTCCTCGACAAGGCCGGACGCGGCGGCCATCGCCGCCGAGGACCGGGCGGTGAGGCTGCTCGCGCGCAGGATCTCCGAGAACTCGGCGGAGATCGATGTGATCACGGCGGAGATATCCGCCCTCCTCGAGGGCGACGATACCTACCGATGCCTCCTGACGGTGCCGGGGATCGGCCCCAAAACCGCTTCCGAGCTCGCGATCTCCATAGATATCGAAGACTTCCCAAGCCACGACAGGCTCGCGTCGTACTGCGGCCTGGCGCCGCGCAACCGCCAGTCGGGGACCTCGATCTCCTCGGTGACGGCATCGCGCCAAGGCAACAAGAGGCTGAAGAACCTGCTCATATTCTCGTGCAACTGCCTTACCCGGACAGAGGGAAGATGGGGCGACTACTACACCAGGTGCCGGGAGCGGGGCATGTCGCACGGCAAGGCGCTCAAGGCGCTGGCGCGAAAGAGGCTGAAGGTCATCTACGCGGTCATGCGGGACAGGGTGCCCTACGCCGCCTAGTCGAAGCGCTCCGAACAGATTGGAGCCCATCGGCCGAAAGGCCTGGCGTTAGCATGTCGCGATTCGGTCGCACGGAGAGCATTTCCCAGTTGACAAAACTATAGGAACACCCCCAAGGAGTACCACGGCGGCACACGCCACCGCGATGACAACCGGAGCTTTGCTCTTAGACTTTTGAGGCGCGAGCGCGACCGGCGGCATCGACTGGGTCAGGCCCGGGGCAGAGGAAGGACCAGCGCCCGCGGACGTCGGCGCGGAACCGCCAGCCAGCGAAGCCCCACAGTGCGTACAAAACGTCGATCCATCAGGCACTTGCTGTCCGCATTTTTGACAGAACATCGTTCGACCTTTCGTGGTTTAGCTTTTGTCACAGCCAAGTCTATACGCCCCCACCCAGGGCGCTGTTGCGCAACATTGGGAGAATCAACCAAGCCGCACGCTTGCCCAGCGCAAGGCCCACCTTGCGGCAAGCCCGCACACGCAAACATGGGACATATGGCCCACCTTTCGAGACTCCCGGGTAGCACAAGCTGGGGCATATCTATAAGTAAGGAACCCGTTGGGGCACGGCCGCGCAACGGCCACAAGCGATGAACGGAGGCATAAGCCGCGCAGTACACAGAGACATCCGCCGCCAGCGCAATCAGTACCCCAACAGCGTGCGGCGCCGTGATGTCATCGGCAGACAAGGAGGACGCCACCATGAAGAAAAAGACCCTATCGATCCTTTCCCTGTGCATCGCCCTCTTTGCCGCACTCGCCCTTGTCGGCTGCGGCGGGAACGCATCGGGCGGAGGCGGCAGCACCTCAAAGAGCGAAGGCAAGGAAAAGGCCCCCGTCGCCGAAAAGACTGACTTTATCTGGTTTAAGGTCGAGATGCCCGAGAGCGTTGGCGTGAGCGACTCCGCCGGCAAGAACGCCGACAGGGTCCAGCTCACCTTCCCCGAAGACGAGAACGGTTCGGCCGATCGCTTTATCCCCGTTTGGAAAAAAGCGCTGACGGCAGAGGAATCCCACGCTGACCAGGCAGAAAAGAAAGGTGATACGTTCCAGTGGAAGGATGGCGGATCCGTCGAGTATAACGGCAGGACGTGGCTCGTCGGAACGTACGAGGACAACAGCGGCGTCTCAACCCTCCTCTTTACCGACGTTGAGCCGGGAAGCGTCTACGTCCTCATCTCGAACTTCGATCTGCATAAGAAAGAAGCCGAGGCGCTCCTCAACTCCATCGAGTTTCCCGATGACATGGCGAAGGCAGTTGCCGAGGCACGCGAAGTCGAGATTTCGAGCATCGAGATCAAGCATTAGGGGCTCGCACGCAGCATCGCATGCGCAGTCATTAAATGATCGGACGCCCAGCCAGGGGAGGATTGGATCGGCCGGCCCTCCCCTCTTTTACGCCCGAGCATATTGCCACTTGTCGGCGCAAATCAGGCCCCCAGAATGGGACACATGGCCCACCTGAACGAGCCGCCCGCGCGTACAGTAAAGGCAGGTAATCCATGGGCGGTTACAGATCGAGGAGGACACGACCATGAAAAAGAAGGCCTTTGCGATTCTCACCCTCTGCATCAGTCTCTTTGCCGCAGTTGCCTTGGTGGGTTGCGGTGGCAGCGACGGCGCTACCGGCAGCAGTGGTGGCGGTGGAGCGGAAAAGCCAGCCATGGATATGAGGACTGACTTCATTTGGTTTAAAGTCGAGGTGCCCGAGGGCGTCGAAATCACGGACGTCGCAGGCGATACCGCCGACAGGGCCCAGTTTAAGTTCACCGAGAGCGAGCATGCCAGCGACCGCTTCATCCCCGTCTTCGATCCTGACAAGAACGCCGATGAACTGTTCGACTACGAGGCAAAGTGGAAGGCCAACTCCGGATGGACCGAGAGCGATCCCGTTAAGTACAACGGCAAGACCTGGCGCAGCGCCTACTTTACGCACTCGGGCGGCGTGACGACCGAGTACTTCACTGACGTTGACGGCGGCAGTGTGTACGTGCGTATCGACAATGTCGAGGAGCACAAGGACGCCGTCGAGACCATGATGGAGTCTCTGGAATTTGCCGACGACATCGCCGAGGCCAAGACCGAGGCCATGGACGTTAAGCTCGAGGATATCGAGATCAAGCGCTAAAGCTCCAACGGCATGCAGCAGCGCCGTTTTAGCTCAGCCGGGATGCAAGGTGCAACTCCTTGCATCCCGGTTTTTTGTGTTCGAAAACGCCCGGTCACATCACCATATTGAGCACGTTGACGAACTCCTGGGCCTGGGAACGGCTGCTCAGCCTGTAGGAACAGGCGGTCAGCAACCTATTACGGAGGAGCACGCGCTTACCCTTGACCCTGTTGACACCCGTAATGTCCTTGAGGTAGACGATCTTGGTATGGGTACCGAAGAAGTTGTTCTTCACGACCGCCTCGATACGATTGGGATAGATGCTTATTCCCTTGAAAACGCCGGCACCCTTATCGTGAAACAGCAACGTGTTGTTATCCATGCGCGCCACCCCCATGGAGTTCGATAAAACCATCTCTATGACCACATTTTAGTCACCGCAAACCCTTTTCGCGGTCGTGCGCAGAGCACCAAATCGTGTCCGCACGAGGCTTTAAACTAGAAACAATAAAGATGTTCGATGCGCTTGGTGGGCTCTTAGGATGTTCCTCAAATCGCCGGCATCGGAGGAGGTCTTACATGGTTTACGCATGGGAATTCGAGTTCTTTGATTCGGACGGTATGGTCGATGCCGTGCCATGTGGCTCGCTGGGCGGAGGAGGAACGTTTGGCTCCGATCTAAACGACGCCGTCGAAAGCGCCGCCGATTTTCTCGCATGTATGGTCGACGATCATCTTATGGGCGGCGTCGATCTTCCCGCGTCGGACTTTGGACACCAGCCACAACACGGCGGCAAGATTATCGCCGTGGAAGTCAGCCGCGAGCTCGGCGACATCCCCGCCGTCACCGCAGCGGATGCCGCGCGTATGCTCGGTGTTAGCTCAGCACGGGTATCGCAACTGATAAATGCAGGAATGTTGGATTCATGGAAGGACGGCACCAAGCGCATGGTGTCCAAAGCTTCCATCGAGGCACGACTCGCCGACGCACCAAAGGCAGGGCGCCCGAAAGAGGTCCCTATTGCTGTATAAAGCAATAGCGTTGCGGGTTTTTTCATTTGTCAGATTAGCTGACAAGCTCTCCCAATTCGGAACTCACTGCGTCCCGAATTGGGCTGGACACATTGCCGTAGGTAGCCGCGCATCCTCAATCCAAAGTACGAGAGGTGTTTCCCATGACAGACAGACCGAAAACAACGCTGCGCGACTGCATCTATGGGCTTGCCGTCGGCGACGCGTTGGGCGTTCCTTACGAGTTCAGGCCTCGTGGCACGTTCGAATGCACGAACATGATCGGCTACGGCACGCATGGGCAGCCCGCCGGCACCTGGAGCGACGACACATCTATGACGCTTGCTACCTGCGACTCGATTAGGGAGCTCGGGCATATCGACGCCTCAGACATGCGCGACAAGTTTGTGAGCTGGATTGCGCATGGCGAATATACGATCGACGGCGTTTTCGATTATGGCGGCACAACCGCCCGCGCCCTGCACACCGGCAAAGGAGGCTCCGGCGAGCGCGACAACGGCAACGGCTCGCTCATGCGCATCGCGCCCCTGGCGTTTGTCGACGCGACAGACGAAGA
>CAJMOL010000173.1 GCA_905215095.1 uncultured bacterium
CTTTTTTAACTACCCTTTACCGTTCGCCGGGCAGTTGCGGTTTTCCGCACCTGCCCGGCTTTCTTTTTGCCCAAAAGTAGCTAATTTGGGACGGGGCTTTTTTAGCTACTACCTACCGTTCGCCGAACATCGCGATTTATAGCTCCCAGTACGTTTTTTTCTACTCTGGCTCGGGTAACGTAATTGTTATCTGTCGAGGAGGGGATGCGTATGACTCGGACTGCGCGAGAAATCTCTGTATATGGCTTTTACCATGTCGTACAAAAGGGATGTGCCGACCAACTCATATTTGAGGATGACGAAGATCGGCTCTATCTGATTCGGCTGATTGCTTCGAAATGCCAGAAGTTTAAAGTGGATGTCATCGCGTGGTGCCTTATGGATAACCATATTCATCTTCTGCTTGATGACGAGCATGTTCATCTGAGCGATTGCATGCATTCGATTACGACGGCGTATGCTATGTATTTCAACTCAAAGACAGGCAGGAAGGGCCCTGTTTTCCAGGATCGATTTAAGAGCGTGCCGATCCTCGATGATGATCAGCTACTCAACTGCGTGAGATACATTCACGACAATCCCGCGAAGGCGAGGATTGGGACCGCTTCGCTGTATCGATGGAGTAGCTTTCGCGAGTATATGGGATATCCGGGTATCTGCAAAACGGATTGCGTTCTCGGGTTACTCGGTGGCTCTCAGAGATTTTTTGCCTTTAGCACCTCAGGTGAGCCCAACCGCTATTGCTTCCGTGACGGCGTCCATGTGAGCGACACAGATGCGCTGGAGTTTGCGCAGGCGCTTCTTAAGCCGTACGAGCCTCATCACCTCAAGGCTTTGCCAAAGGGGACGCGCGATGCCTGCATTCGCACTTTGAAGAGCGAGGGCTTTTCGATTAAACAGATCGTACGTCTTACGGGCATTGGACACTGCACCATACAAAAGGTCAAAGTCTAAAAATAGCTCATTTAGGACGAGGTCTGTGTTGCGACCGCGTCAGGTATGGGTTGGGTAGCTAATTTGGGACGGGGCTATTTTAGCTACCCCTATAAATCGGTTGAGTTATATTCCGGCCCCGGGTAATTCGCTACCAGTTGAAGGGTAGCTAAAATAGCCCCGTCCCAAATTAGCTACCCCGTACTACCCTGACAATCTAAAGTAGTTAAAAAAGCCCCGTCCCAAATTGACTACTTAGTGGGAGGAGAAGCGGGATTGGCGGCCGAAGGATAGGGCGGTATCGCCGAACTTGTCTCGGACGGCGTCGATGGCGACGGAGAGGTTGCGACGGTCGCTGGATTGGGCTCCGCGGTCGTCGACTTCGCAGAACAGGTCGGTCTGGATGCCGCCCTGATGATCGAAGTCGCTCATGCCTATGCCCGCCAGGCGCACATGCATGCCTTCCTGCCAGATGTTGTCGAGCAGCTCGAGCGCCACCGCTACAAAGATGTTCTCATCGTCGGTCGGATGCGGCAGCCGGCGCTGTGCCGAGCGACCGTTTCCGTACGAATACTTGAGTTTGAGCGTCACCGTGGCGCCCGTTAGTCCCTGACGGCGCAGGCGGCGTCCGACCGACTCTCCCAGCAGCGCAATCGCCGCTTCGATGTCCCCGCGCTCAGTTAAATCGTTCGCAAAGGTACGTTCATTGCTGACCGACTTGACCTCGCGCTCTTCATCGAGGAGATTTCGAGTCCCAGCGCACGTTGGCGCATGCGTTCGCCGTTGACTCCAAAAATAGAGGCCAAGGTTGATTCCGGTGCGCGTGATAGCTCGCCGAGCGTGTAGATGCGCATACGACGCAGTCGCTCCTCGGCCGAACGCCCGATTCCGCTCATGGCGGACACGGGCAGCGCGGCCAAAAACCGCTGCTCCGTACCGGGGCGCACAATGGTCAGACCAAACGGCTTGTCCCGCTCGCTTGCAATCTTTGCAACCGTCTTGTTGCAGCCCACGCCAATGGAGCAGGTCACTCCCAGCGCTGCCACACGATCACTGATGCGCCGCGCAACCAGCAGCGGGTCTTCGGGCGCAAAGCGACCCGGTGTGATATCGATAAAGGCTTCGTCGATGGATACGCGCTCAACGCGCGGGGTCTCGTCGGCGAGAATCGTCATGACCTGCGCGCTGACCTCGTGGTAGCGATCGAAATGCCCGTGCGTCCAAATGGCCTGCGGACAGAGACGCTGTGCCTCGGCCGAGGGCATGGCAGAGTGCACGCCAAAGCGACGCGCCTCATACGAACACGTGGACACGACGCCACGCGAATCGGCGTCTCCGCCCACGATGAGCGGCTTGCCGCGCCACTCGGGATGATCGAGCATCTCCACGCTCGCAAAAAATGCATCGAGGTCCATCAGGCCCACCGCCGGACCCGTCCAGGGCGGCGGCGTGACGCCCGCAGCATCCTCATAACCGTATGTATGTTCGCGTCTTTCCATGTCATGAGTATACCGCGCAGCTCATGTGGGGTGCGTGGATGTGCTTGCAAATCGCGAATTCTTGTCTAAGATATGGATTTGCCCTCGACTACACCGAAGAAGTTGGTCTCACGGACTTCACCTGCCCGCGTCGATGGCGTATTATGTTCAACTGTTTGTTTGTAGTTGCAGCCTAAAGCTGCTTGGTTGGAGGAGTTTCCTTTGGCAGTCAAGATTCGCCTTGCTCGTCACGGCGCTAAGAAGCGTCCGTACTACCGTGTCGTCGTCGCCGATTCCCGCGCCCCGCGTGACGGTCGTATCATCGAGGAGGTTGGCCGCTACAACCCGATGACCGCCCCCAAGACCATCAACCTCGACCTCGAGAAGATCGCCGACTGGCAGTCCAAGGGCGCTCAGCTCACCGACGCCGTCGCCGCTCTGGTCAAGGCCGCCAACGAGGGCGAGAAGACCGAGACCGTCGTCAAGAAGTCCAAGAAGCAGCTCGCCAAAGAGGCCGAGGCCGCTAAGGCTGCCGCTGAGGCCGCTGAGGGCGCCGAGGAGTAAATCGTGCCTGAGGTTGACGCTGCACAGCTCGAGGGTGAGGCAATGCTCTCAGATCGCATCGCCGATCTCGTCGAATATCTCGTTGTTCAGATCGTCGACGACCCGGATTCCGTGAGCCTTGAGGTCATCGATGGTGACGACGCCTCCACGATTGAGGTCTCGGTTGCCGAGGATGACGTTGCTAAGGTCATCGGCCGTCGTGGCCGTACCATCAAGGCCATTCGCACGCTCGCCCGTGCACTGGCCGCTCGCCTCGACACTGCTGTCGAGGTAGAGGTTCTGGGCTAGGACCTTGAGGTCCCAGTACAAAAACATCGCCCGTGTGGTCAAGCCGCACGGAAGGAAGGGGGAGGTCCTCGCGCAGCCGCTGCGGGGGCTTCCTTCTGTATTGGAGCCGGGTATGCGTGTCGCCTTGACGCCGCCGGCGCTCAAGCGCGACCGTTTTTGCACGGTCGTGTCCGTCACCGATACGGGCGATGGCGATCTGGTCTCGTTTGAGGGCATAGACGACTTGACGGCCGCCGAGGGCATCACCGGATGCTATGTGCTGGCTAATCGTGACGACTTCGAGCTCGATTCGCTCGACGCCGCCTATACCGACCTCATGGGTCGCGAGGTGGTCGACGAGCGCTTTGGTTCGCTCGGCACGATTGTCGAGATCATGTCGACGCCCGCCAACGATGTTTGGGTTGTCGAGGGCGATCGGTACGGCGAGGTGCTGATTCCCGTAATCGAGCAGGTTGTGCTCGATCTTCCCGACACAGGAACAATTTCCGTCCACGTTATGGACGGCCTGATCGATATGGACAAGTAGGGAGGACAACATGCTGATCGAGACCCTTTCGGTCTTTCCCGAGATGTTTGAGCCCGTTATGTCCACATCGATCTTGGGCCGCGCCCGCAAGGCCGGCCTTTTTGATTTTAAGGCGTATAACCTGCGCGACTGGACGCACGACCGCCATCGCACCGTCGATGACGAGCCGTATGGCGGTGGGCAGGGCATGCTCATGAAGGTCGAGCCTATCGCAGAGGCCATCGAAGCCATTAGCGCAGAGGGTCCCAAGCCCACTGTGGTGTTCTTTACCCCCTGTGGCGAGCCTTTTTCGCAGCATGTGGCCGAGCGCCTGCTCAAAAGCGAGCGCCTGCTGTTTGTGTGCAGCCGTTACGAGGGCGTCGACGAGCGCGCGTATGCGTATGCCGACGAGCGTCTGTCGATCGGCGACTATGTGCTTACGGG
>CAJMOL010000174.1 GCA_905215095.1 uncultured bacterium
TCAAGGTCGGAGGAAGCTACTTCACCATCATCGGCGTCATGCGCCGGCGGGGCCAGCGGACCATTCTCATCACCCGGCTGTCGCCGGAGTCGGCGGCGGAGATCGCCGCCGCGTATCCTCTGGACTATCACGATGATGCCCGGTGCGGCATCATCGGCGACCTGCCGGAGCCTGACGGCATCGGCCGCATCGTTATCGCTACCGGCGGCACCAGCGATATCCCCGTGGCCGAGGAGGCCGCCCGCCTGGCAAAGCTCGCTCAGGCCAACGGCATCGATGGCATCGTGTGCTCGCCGATGGAGGCTCACGACATGCGTGAGCTGCTGGGTCCCGATGCCCTGATCGTGACTCCGGGCGTGCGTCCGGTGGGTGCCGCCCTTGGTGACCAGTCCCGCGTGGCGACGCCTTCCCAGGCTATCGAGCGCGGCGCGAGCCATATCGTGGTGGGCCGCCCCATTACCGGCGCCGACGATCCGGTTGCCGCGTTTGACGCCATCGTTGCCGAGCTGGTCGAAAACGTCGCATAAAAGATTCCCTTAAGTCACCACTTTTTGGTCTCAATAGCACAAATTAGCCCCTGTGCCTGCGAAAACTTTCCCATCCTTTGTGTGGAATCGCAGGTCAGGGGCTTAACTTTGGGCGCAGTATATTGCACTTTTTGCGGGTATCGTCTAACCTATGGAGCCGCGATTGGGCATTTTGTACGTTTTACGTGCTAAAATGCCAAATATTGAATCAGATATAACCCAACTATTTGGAGGTACGAATGGCACTCCCTCAGCTTACCGACGAGCAGCGCAAGCAGGCTCTTGAGAAGGCTGCTGCCGCACGTCATGCCCGCGCTGAGCTTCGCGAGCAGATCAAGAAGGGCGAGAAGTCCCTCGAGTCCGTGCTCAACTCCGATGACCCCATCGCTTCCCGCATGAAGGTTTCCACCCTCATCGAGTCTCTCCCTGGTTATGGCAAGGCCAAGGCCGCCAAGATCATGGAGGAGCTCGGCATCTCCGCTACCCGTCGCGTCCAGGGCCTTGGCGTCCGTCAGCGCGAGCAGCTCCTCGAGCAGCTGACCAAATAAGTGAGCGCTCAGGATTCAAAGCTCTTTGTGATTTCTGGACCGTCAGGCGCGGGCAAGGGCACGCTCGTCACTCGTGTGCGCGAGCGCCGCTCGAACCTGGGCCTGACGGTTTCGGCTACCACGCGAGCACCACGCAAAGGTGAGGTCGACGGCGTCAACTACTTTTTTCTGACGCGCGAGGAGTTCGACCGCCGCGTGGCAAACGGTGAGTTTGTTGAGTGGGCCGAGGTCCACGGTAACTGCTATGGCACGTTGGTGAGCGAGGTCCAGTCCAAGCTCGCCTCTGGTTCGTCTCTCATCTTGGAGATCGATGTCCAGGGTGCCTTGCAGGTCAAGGAGCGTTTTCCCGAGGCCGTGTTGATCTTTATCAAGCCACCCTCGCTCGAGGTGCTCCGCGAGCGTCTGGTCGGTCGCGGCACCGAGACGCCCGAAACGATTGAGTTGCGTATGGCAAACGCCGCCCATGAGCTTGCCCTTGCCGACCGCTACGACGACGTCGTGGTGAATGACGATCTCGACCGCGCGACCGATGAGCTCGTTCGCGTTCTCGATATGCATGAAAGGATCTGAGGTCCGTGTCCGTTGTAAAGCCTTGCATTGACGATCTTCTGGAGAAGACCGATCACAACCGCTTCCTGCTCGCTTCGCTTGCCTCCAAGCGTGCCTGCGACATCAATAGCATGCTGCGTGGCCAGCACAACCGCGTGCTTGCCGTCCAGGATTTCGATGACATCACCATCGGGCTTTCCGGTGCTGATACCATCTCGATGGCTATGGACGAGATTGTCGACGGCGACATCTCTTACGACGAGGCCCGTTACGAGAAGGCGCTCGGCCATAAGGTTGCTGAAGCCTAAATGGCAGCTCGCGTCTGCCTGGTCCACTATCACGAGGTTGGACTGAAGGGCAAGAACCGCGCACATTTTGAGCATATCCTCATGGATAACATCAAGGCGGCCTTGGCCGCCTTTTCCGTGAATGCCGTGTCTCGAATTTCCGGTTATATCCTCGTGACCTTTAACGAGCATCAGGCCGACGAGGCGGCGCGTGTCATTCGCACCGTTCCCGGCGTTGCTCGTGTGTCTTTGGCGTATCACACCAACCGCGACCCGCAGGAGTACTGCGCAGCCGCCGTGAAGGCGCTGCACGAGTTTGGTTCCTTCGATTCGTTTAAGGTGCACGCCAAGCGCTCCAATACTGACTATGGGCTCACCTCGATTGACATCAATCGTCAGGTGGGCGAGGTGTTGTGCGAGGCGTTTCCTGATAAAAAGGTTCAGATGCACGATCCTGACGCTATGGTGCACGTACTGGTGGTCCAGGGTAGCGTCTACGTGTATGCGCGCTCCGAGCGCGGTGTGGGCGGTCTGCCGGTGGGTTCTGCCGGCAAGGTCGTGACGCTGCTGTCGTCGGGTATCGATTCTCCGGTGGCGACCTGGATGCTCGCGCGTCGCGGCGCGGTGTGCGTGCCGGTACATTTCTCCGGTCGTCCGCAGACGCCTGATACGAGCGAGTATTTGGTGCAGGACATCATCCGTGCGCTTGAGCCGGGTGTCCAGATCGGCCGCCTGTACGTGGTGCCGTTTGGCGATTGCCAGCGTGAGATTTCCGTCACCTGCCCCAGCAACCTGCGCGTGATCATGTATCGCCGCATCATGTATTCGGTTGCCGAGCGCATTGCGCATATCGAGGGCGCCAAGGCCATCGTGACCGGCGAGTCGCTCGGTCAGGTTGCCTCCCAGACGCTTGAGAACATCATGGCCGTCAACGAGGCCGTGAAGATTCCCGTGTTCCGTCCGCTCATCGGGTCCGACAAGCAGGAGATCATTGCGCGCGCTCAGGAGATCGGCACGTTTGATATTTCCACTGAGGCGGCGCCCGACTGCTGCACGCTGTTTATGCCGCGCCGTCCCGAGACGCACGCCAAACTCGATGCCGTGCATGAGGCGTGGGAGCTGTTCGATCACGAGGAGATGATCGAGCGCCTGCTCAAGCAGACCGAGTATATCGACTTCGAGAGCAATACGTATAAGGCCCCTAAGACCTTAAAACGCAAACATTCGGAGCTTGCTCCGCGTGAGATTTACCAAGATCACGAATAATGTTCTGTATAGACCGGCGGTGCATTTGCATCGTCGGTCTTTTTGTATCTGGGCTTTTGGCGATAGACTGTTCATTTATCGACGTGTGCCTGTATAAATGGACATTTTTTCGCAAGGTTTTGGTCAGCTTTTGGTTTGACCGCGAAAACTGGTATGGACGTGCGGAAGCTTCGGCGTTCGTTTCCTGACACGATGGTGTTGGGAGGTGTTTGCTATGGCGCAGCGCGAGCAACACGAACGGGTTAAACGGATGGACCGCTGGGCAGAAAAGCTGCTTGGCCATAAGGCGGTGGTCGTGGCGATCCTGGTTGTCATTGCCGCCGCGAGTGGCTTAGCGATGGCAAGTTTTAATAGCCACTCCGGTGGCGTGTCGTTTGAGCGTAGTGACGAGGCGAGCGCCTCGGATGTGCGCGGGTCCGGGGATGCGTCTCCTGGTGATGATGAGTCTTCGGCCAAGAGTTCCTCTGGTGCGGAGGTGTACGTCGATGTTGATGGCGCCGTTGTGAGGCCTGGCGTGTATCGGCTCAAAGATGGAGCACGGGTGTCCCAAGCGATCGATGCCGCCGGAGGGCTTACGGCCGAGGCGGATCTGACAGGGCTTAATCGTGCGTCCAAGATCACAGATGGCCAAAAGATTTATGTGCCGACGGTGGGGGAGCAACAAGCTGCTGCGGCGGTCGGCGGGGCCGAAAGTAGTGCTGCCACGACCCCTGGCGCGGGGTCTTCGTCGGGGCTCGTGAACATTAATACGGCAAGTGCGACGGAGCTGCAGACGCTCTCGGGCATTGGTCCTTCTATGGCTCAGTCGATTATCGATGAGCGAACAAAGAACGGTGCTTTCGCCTCAGTCGATGACCTGATGCGCGTCTCGGGAATCGGTGAGAAGAAGCTCGCCAAAATCAAAGATTGCATCTGCGTATGAGCGCGCCCAAGCGCGAGCATGTGATGCCCCCGCGGCCCCTCATGCCATGGACGATGGCCTTGTGTGCCGGCCTGTGCGTTA
>CAJMOL010000175.1 GCA_905215095.1 uncultured bacterium
TCGCCCTGTCGGACGGCGGCTGCTTCAAGACCCTGCAGGTCGTGCTGGAAGCCGGCAAGCTGGCAAACTACGATGAGGTCGTCCACACCGGCCTGTACAGCAGCCTGCGCGTCGTGGGCCGCATCGTGCTGACCCCGCAGGCAAAGCAGCCCTTTGAGCTGAACGCCGACTCCGTCGAGATCCTCGGCGACTGCCCGGCAGACGAGTATCCGCTGCAGAAAAAGAAGATGAGCATGGAGTATCTGCGCACCATGCCCACCCTGCGCCCCCGCACCAACACCTTCAACGCCGCCTTCCGCGTCCGCAGCGTGGCCGCTTACGCCATCCACAAGTTCTTCCAAGAGAACGGCTTCGTCTACGCCCACTCTCCCCTGCTGACCGCCTCCGACTGCGAGGGCGCCGGTGAGATGTTCCGCGTGACCACCCTCGACCTCGAAAACGTCCCCAAGAACGAGGACGGCACCGTGGATTACACCAAGGACTTCTTTGAGAAGCCCGTCAACCTGACCGTTTCCGGCCAGCTGGAGGCCGAGGCCATGGCCATGGCCTTTGGCAAGGTGTACACCTTTGGCCCCACCTTCCGCGCCGAGAACTCCAACACCACGCGCCACGCCGCCGAGTTTTGGATGATCGAGCCGGAGATGGCCTTTGCCGACCTTAACGACTACATGGATAACGCCGAGGCCATGCTCAAGTACGTCCTTAAGGACGTTATGGCAACCTGCCCCGACGAGCTCAATATGCTCAACAAGTTTGTGGACAAGGGTCTGCTCGAGCGCCTGGACCATGTCGCCAACTCCGACTTTGCCCGCGTCACCTATACCGAGGCCGTCGAGATCCTGGAGCAGGCAGTCGCTGCGGGTCACAAGTTTGACTATCCCGTGAGCTGGGGCATCGACCTGCAAACCGAGCACGAGCGTTTCCTGACCGAGGAGCACTTTAAGCGCCCGACCTTCGTGACCGACTACCCGGCCGAGATCAAGGCGTTCTACATGCGCATGAACGAGGACGGCAAGACCGTCGCCGCCGCCGACTGCCTGGTTCCCGGTATCGGCGAGATTATCGGCGGCTCACAGCGCGAGGAGCGCCTGGATCTGCTCGAGGCCCGCATCAAGGACCTGGGCATGAATCCCGAGCAGTACAAGTACTACCTTGACCTGCGCCGCTACGGTTCCTGCAAGCACGCCGGCTACGGCTTGGGCTTCGAGCGCTTGGTGATGTACCTCACCGGCGTGGGCAACATCCGCGATGTCCTGCCGCACCCGCGCACCGTGGGCAACGCCGACTTCTAATCGTCGGACGCTAGCTCGCGTCGCCACACGCCAACGCTCATCGCATAAGCGTCTCTCGACATCGGTCGAGAGACGCTTTTTTCAACAGCATCCGTCAAGCTTTTGGCAAGGTTTTGGTCAGTTAGGCAGGGTTGTTGAAAACTCGACCCGCCGTTTGCCGGCAACCATCGACCGTCCAAGGCGTCACGCGTCCTTGGCCAGACTCCGCACCCTAGGCTCTAATCTGCCATCACCAAAAAAGGAAAGGACGTGGGCGCTATGACCGAAGCCGTTGTTGAAAACTACGAGACCACGACCAGGGGCTCCGCCTCGATGGCAGCCTATCGCGCCGTACGCATCCTGCAGCTCTTGAGCGAGAACACCGGCGAGGACAAGGCGCTGCTTTCCGACGAGTTGGTCGAGCTCCTCGCCCATCCCAACGACCCCGCCCGCATGCCCATCTCGGCGGCACGCCGCAGCATCTATACCTCGATATCTGCACTTCGTCACGCCGGATACGAAATCGACTATAAGCGCGGCGTGGGCTATCGGCTCCTCACCCGCCCGCTTACTGATGAAGAGATCATACGGCTCCACGGCATGGTCATGCGCAACCGATCGACGCCCATAGCCATTCGAAAGAGCATGGCACAGCACCTGGTCGCCATGGCAAGCGCCGATGTTCGTGACTATCTCGATATGCCCGAACCGGCACCGGCCGCCAACGACGCACCCGTCAAGACAACGCGTTCGCACGCCAAGCGTATCGACACGTGCGAGCTCGTCGAACAGGCCATCGACCATGGAACAACTGTCAGCTTTGACATCTCAAACGTCCTGACCCGAGGCGAAATCGAGGTGGTGCGGATGACGGTCCGGCCCTTTGCCATCAGGCAGCGCGATGGCGTCTCGTATCTGCTGGGAACGGTCTACGACACCCGAGGCGCCGACGACACCCTGCGCACCGTTGAGGTCAGCCGCATGAGAAACGTCAGCACGCGTTTGCTCGACGGCAAGAAACTCTTTGCCGCGCTAGACGAAGAAGACAGCCCCGCACCCGCAGCATAAGCCCCGTTACCGTCCGTCGTTCCTCAGCACCGCCCATCCGGTTCAGTATTAAAAAACCCGCCAGGTTATTGTAAAAATGGACATCGGCGTTACTATAGTCCCACTTGCACTTTTTCCTAGTGCAGTGTTTCCAGCCATTTTTATACTGGGGGTAATGATATGAAGGACATCACCATCAGCCGCAGGAGCCTTCTGGTCTCCGCCGGCCTGCTCGCGCTCGCCCCGCTCGCCGGATGCGGCGGCAACTCTGGTTCCGGCTCCGCTGCCGCCGGTTCCGACTACACCATCGGCGTTCTACAGCTCACCGAGCACTCCGCACTCGATGCCGCCAACGACGGCTTTGTCAAGGCCATCAAGAAGAGCGGTCTCAAGGTCAAGATCGACCAGAAGAACGCCCAGAACGACCAGTCCACGTGTAAGTCCATCGCCGACAAGTTCGTGGGCGATGGCGTCGACCTGATCTACGCCATCGCCACACCCGCCGCGCAGGCTGCCGCCGGCGCCACGGCCGATATCCCCATCGTGGGCTGTGCCATTACCGACTACGCCGCCTCCGGCCTGGTACAGGACAACGACAAGCCGGGCACCAACGTCACGGGCGCTTCCGACCTCACCCCGGTCGCCGAGCAGCTCGAGATGATGCAGAAGGTCCTGCCCGACGTAAAGAAGGTCGGCCTACTCTACTGCACCGCCGAGTCCAACTCCGACGTCCAGATCAAGGCCGCCAAGAAAGAGCTCGACAAGCTGGGCCTCGAGTACACTGACTTCACCGTCTCGAGCTCCAACGAGATTCAGTCCGTCGTCGAGTCTGCCGTGGGCAAGGTCGACGCGCTGTACTCCCCCACCGACAACACCATCGCCGCGGGTGCCTCGCAGGTCGGCCAGATCTGCAAGGAGAACAAGCTCCCCTTCGTGACCGGCGAGGAGGGCATGTGCAAGGCCGGCGGCCTGTTCACCCTCTCCATCAACTACGAGGATCTGGGCTACGCCGCAGGCGAGATGGCCGTCAAGATCCTGAAGGGCGAAGCCAAGCCCGAGGACATGCCTATCAAGCACCTCTCAAGCAAAGACCTGGTCGTCGTCAAGAACGACGAGATGGCCGAGGCTCTGGGCATCGATCTTTCCGCTCTGGACGAGTAGCGCCATGCGCGGTAGCGCGTCTAGGGCACGCACTCGCGCCGTTGACGTGTTATTCAATATCTGAGCCACAGGGGCGAACGCCAAAGACCGGCGTTCGCCCTGCTTGTTTCGGATGAGACAAAACATCCGTCCGCAGCTCTTTTATGCATTGTTACCGCTATTATGGAAAATCACGTGTCCACCCTATCCTAGGAGGTATGAAGCATGCTCATTGCATTGCAGGGCGCCGTTTCGCAGGGCGTCCTCTGGGGCATTATGGTGCTTGGCGTGTTTATCACGTTCCGCCTGCTCGACATCCCCGATATGACCTGCGACGGCAGCTTTGCCCTCGGCGGCTGTGTTTGCGCCGTGCTCATCGTCAACAATAACGTCGACCCCTTGCTCGCCGTGCTGGCCGGCATGTGCGCCGGTGCCATCGCCGGCGCCGTCACGGGCATCTTGACCACCGTCTTTGAGATTCCCGCAATCCTCGCCGGAATCCTTACGCAGATCAGTCTGTGGTCCATCAACCTGCGCATCATGGGCAAATCCAACACGCCCATCCTTGCCAAGGGCACTATCTTCTCATCCGTCAGTAACATGACGGGCCTGCCGCAGTCCACTGTTGCCATTATCCTGGGCATTGTGCTGGCCGTGGCCATCGTCGCCATCCTGTACTGGTTCTTTGGCACCGAGATCGGCTC
>CAJMOL010000176.1 GCA_905215095.1 uncultured bacterium
ACATGACCTACGCACCCCGCTTGCCAGTGTGGTGGGTTATCTTTCGCTGCTGCAAGAGGCTCCTGAGCTGCCGGTTGAGCAGCGTGCGCGCTTTACGGGCGTGGCACTCGACAAGGCCCACCGGCTCGATGCGCTCATCGAGGAGTTCTTCGATATCACGCGCTTTGACTTCCACGATATTGTGCTCACGCGCGGCTACGTCGACCTGGGATTGCTGCTGGCGCAGGTGGCCGATGAGTTCTATCCCATTCTCAACGAGCAGCACAAAGATGTCCAAGTTGATGTGCGTGAGGACCTGACGGTGCTCGTGGATGGCGACAAGATGGCTCGCGTGTTCAACAACATCATGAAAAACGCTATCGCCTATAGCTACGAAGGATCGACCATTGCGATCGAGGCCCGACGCCAAGATGACGGTGGCGTGCGAATTCGCTTTATCAATCAGGGTGATCCGATTCCGGCGGCTAAGCTCAGGGTGATCTTTGAGAAGTTCTATCGCCTGGACGCGGCACGTGCGACCAATCGCGGCGGCGCCGGCCTGGGCCTTGCCATCGCCAAGGAGATTGTCGCGGCACACAGCGGCACCATTGCGTGCGAATCGACGCCCGAGCACACGGTGTTTACCATTGCACTGCCCGCTACATAACCAGCGTGCCCTTACAAACACTTGACAATGCGCTCACGTGCGTATGAGCCGCGATTTCTACTATCGATACTGCTGAATTGATATCGATATGGAGGTATGCGGTATGACGGCTGCTGCGGCGATGGAGCCTACGGAGCTTGAGGAACTCATAGAGGCGCAGGCCGAGGCCGCGCACGAGCGCGAGGTTGGGGATGCGACTCGCCCCACGGCAGAGGATCTTGCCGCCTCGCCGACGCGCATCGACGTCGAAGGCCTCGACCTGTTCTATGGCGACCATCATGCGCTCAAGGACGTGAATATCAAGATCCGCGACAAGCAGATCACCTCGTTTATCGGGCCTTCGGGCTGCGGAAAGTCCACGTTGCTGCGCTGCTTTAACCGCATGAACGACGGCATCAAGGATTGCCGCATCGAGGGCAAGATTGCGCTCGATGGTCAAGATATCCTGGGCGATTACGACGTTTGTCGCCTTCGCCAGCGCGTGGGCATGGTGTTCCAGCGCCCCAACCCGTTTCCCATGAGCATCTATGACAACGTTGCGTATGGTCCGCGCGGCATGGGTGTGCGCGACCGCGTCGTGCTCGATGAGCTGGTCGAGGACTCCCTGCGTCGCGCTGCGCTATGGGATGAGGTCAAGGACAAGCTCAAGGAGTCGGGCCTGGGTCTTTCGGGTGGACAGCAGCAGCGCCTGTGCATCGCCCGCGCACTTGCCGTGCAGCCCGACATCCTGCTGATGGACGAGCCGACCTCGGCACTCGACCCTGTGTCGACGCTCGTGGTGGAGCAGCTTGCCTGCGAGCTCAAGGAGACCTGCACGCTGGTGGTCGTGACGCACAACATGCAGCAGGCCGCGCGTATTTCCGATTCGGTCGCATTCTTTTTGCTGGGTGAGCTGGTGGAGCACGCGCCTACCGCGCAACTCTTCAAGAATCCGTCCGATCCGCGCACGGCGGATTATTTGACGGGGCGTTTTGGCTGATACCATCTAGTAAAGGTACCTTTAGGGTTAAGATGCGGTCATGCCGGCCGCAAAGGGGTTCAACATGATCTATTACGTCGAGGACGATGACAACATTAGGGATTTGACGGTCTACGCGCTGCGCAAGCAGGGAATCGAGGCCGAGGGCTTTTCGTGCGATGGTGAGTTTAAGGCCGCCGTGGCGCGACGGGTACCCGATGCCGTCCTGCTCGACATTATGCTGCCCGATACCGATGGCTTGGCGATTATGCGCCGCCTGCGTGCCGATCGCCTGACGGCGACGGTGCCCATCATGATGCTTACCGCCAAGGATACCGAGCTCGACAAGGTGATGGCGCTCGATGGCGGTGCCGACGATTACCTGACCAAGCCGTTCTCGCTTATGGAACTCGCTAGCCGTTGCCGTGCGCTGCTGCGCCGCGGCGGCATGGTCAAGCAGGCGAGCGATGTGCTCAGCGTGGGCGACATCGTGCTCTCGCCCAGCCATCGCGAGGTGACCGTCGCCGGTGAGCCGCTCAAGCTTACCCTGCGTGAGTTCGACCTGCTCGAGTATCTTATGCGTAAGCCCGGCGTGGTCTTTACCCGCGAGTCGCTGCTGCAGAGCGTTTGGGGCTGGGACTTCGACGGCGGTTCGCGTACCGTCGACGTGCACGTGCAGACACTCCGCCAAAAACTCGGCGAGCATTCGAGCGCCATCGAGACCGTGCGCGGCGTGGGTTACCGCTTGGCCGAGCCTTCTGCCGGTGATGGTGCCGAAGGTGACGACACCGCGGCCACCGCATCGGAGGAGTAACCCGTGGTCTTCGCCCCCCAGGGAAAACATACGCTGTCACACCGCGTTTTTGTGACAATCTTTGTCTGCGCCATGGCGGTTATCGTGGCGTTTACGGTGCTGGGCGCGTTCTTTGTGCAAAACACCTTGGCGGATGCCACGAGTGCCAACCTGGCGCAGGAAACCGAGCTCATTGCTGCCGCCCTCGACGAGCAGCAGGAGCCCATCCCGTTCTTGCGTAGCCTCGATCGCGAGGACTTGCGCATCACGCTGATTAACAAGGATGGATCGGTTGCCTACGACAACGAGGCGTCGCCTTCCACACTGCCCAACCATGGCGATCGCCCCGAGGTCATCGAGGCCTTTGAGAGTGGTTTGGGTTCCGCGGAGCGCGCAAGCTCTACGCTCGACGAGATTATGCTGTATCGCGCCGTCGCCCTTGATAACGGCCAGGTTGTCCGCTTGGCGCAGGCCCAGCCTGGCGTTGCGGCGATTTTGCTGTCGATGGTGGCGCCGATGCTGCTTATCGCAGCAGCGGGTGCGGTACTCTCGTTTTTTATGGCGCGCCGCGAGTCCCGTGCCATCATCGCGCCGTTGCAAGAGGTGGATTTGGACCACCCACGCCGTAGCTATGAGCACGCCTATGCCGAGATGGTCCCCATGCTTGAGCGTATCGAGTCGCAGCGCCAGGAACTCAAGCGCCAAATGGCGGTGCTGGCGGACAACGACCGTATGCGCCGCGAGTTCACGGCGAATATCACCCATGAGCTCAAGACGCCGCTCACGGCGATTTCGGGCTATGCCGAGCTCATCGCAAACGGCATGGTCGAGGGCGAGGACGACCTGCGCAACTTTGGCGGTCGCATCTATCGTGAGGCAGGCCGCTTGGCGGCGCTCGTCAACGACATCCTTACGCTGTCTAACTTGGACGAGGCCGAGCGTGCAACTGAGGGCGAGGCGGTGCCCATTGGGTCTACGGAGCCTATTGAGCTCTCGCGTGCCATCTACGCGGTTGAGCAGCGTCTTGAACAGGTCGCCCGTCAGGCGAATGTGACGATAAGTCATGAGACCAAGCCTGTGGTCATCGAAGGCGTGTCGCGCTTGATCGACGAGCTCATCTATAATCTGGCAAGCAACGCCATCCGCTACAATCGGCCCGGCGGTACGGTTACGCTGCAGTGCGGCACCAACGACGAAGGCCATCCGTTCCTCGCGGTCGCCGACACGGGAATCGGTATCGCGTCTGAAGAACAGGGCAAGGTATTTGAGCGGTTCTATCGCGTGGACAAGAGTAGGTCCAAGGCACGCGGCGGAACCGGTCTGGGGCTTGCTATTGTCAAGCATGCGGCCCTGTATCATCACGCCACGCTCGATCTGTCGAGCGAGTTGGGCGTGGGAACCACCATTACGGTGACGTTTCCCATACAGCAGGACGAGCCATTCGCATAGCGATACAACATAGATATTGATGTAGACGCCGCATCGGACTTTCTGGTGCGGCGTTGTTGTGCAATTTTACGATTGCTTCCGACATTTTTACAGGAGAGCCTGTTTCTTATGTATAGAGTTTGGTCTCGGTAAAAAGATGCGATAACATACGGACAGTTTTGTCAATCCGAACTGGGGAAATGAAAGGCAAGCTGCATGACCCTTCTCGAACTGTTCCAGCTGCTGAAGAAGCACCTTCAGCTGGTCATCACCCTTCCGGTGGTCTGCGCGATCGCCATGGGCATCGTGTCCTTCGTTGCGATGGACAACA
>CAJMOL010000177.1 GCA_905215095.1 uncultured bacterium
AAACTCAAAGTACCAGTCGGCCGTAAACATGCCCGAAAGCGTCTCGGTAAAGGGTGCGTACATCTCCTCGTGATGCGCCTGCAGATAGGCCGGATCGCCTGCGGTGAGCAGCTTATCCACCGGATGGGTATCCGCAACCTCATGAAGGCTCTCGACCTCGCGGATTTTAAGGTCGCATGCGTCTCGCTCATATTTGACAATGTTCTTCTGCGAGCCGTCGGGCAGCGTGATCATGCAGCGATACGAGTCCACGACATGCAGATCGCGGCCGAGCGAAATCATGGGGATCACGTCAAAGTTACGCAGATGGTTGAGCAAGCGATGCAACTCGTCAACCGGCATGGCCTGGTCGAACAGCACCTCGTCGGTCTGAGCATCGACCACGTGCGCACCGTTAAAGGCCACCAGCAGGCCACCGTGGCTCTGAAGATCGAGCTCCTGCGCCAGGGCATGAAGGCCCCACGCGGGACGGCCCGAGGCCAAAATGAGCTTAATGCCCGACTCCTGCGCTGCGAGCAGTTTCTCGCGCGTGCGCGGGCTAATTACCTTCTGGTCATTGGTGAGCGTACCGTCGATATCCATTGCGATGGCTTTGATTGCCATATATGCCTCCCTGTCATTGAACAACCTTGTCTGAGCCATCATACAGAACACCCACGGCGGCGCTGTTTGCAACGGGAAAAATGTCATATTGTCCCGAACATGAACGGCGCGCCTTCGACGATTGCGATGCCCGTCGAAGCGCCTCCCGATACATTCCATCCTATCCAAACAGCAAAGGGCCCGCATCCCAACGGATACGGGCCCTTGTCGGCTATGCGTTAGTTTTCGCAGCGAATCCTACTTGCGGTGAGTGCGGTAGAACTCAATGAGCGCCTGGGTCGAAGCGTCCTGCTCGGCCTTGGCGGCGTCATCGTGGAAGGCAGGGGTGATCTGCTTGGCGAGCTGCTTGCCGAGCTCGACGCCCCACTGGTCGTAGGAGTCGAGGCCCCACACGGTACCCTCAACGAAGGTGATGTGCTCGTACAGGGCGATGAGCTCGCCGAGCGCGAACGGGGTCAGCGTGTCGCCGAAGATCGAGGTCGTCGGACGGTTGCCCTCAAAGCAGCGGGCCGGGACGATCTGCTCGGGCGTGCCCTCGGCGCGCACCTCGTCGGCCGTCTTGCCAAAGGCGAGTGCCTTGGTCTGGGCCAGGAAGTTGCCCAGGAACAGCTCGTGGACATCCTGGCCGCTGTCGGTTGCGGGGTTAGCAGTGTTGGCGAAGGCGATAAAGTCGGCCGGAACCACCACAGTGCCCTGGTGCAGCAGCTGGTAGAAGGCGTGCTGGCCGTTGGTGCCGGGCTCGCCCCAGAAGATCTCACCGGTATCGGAGGTCACAGCGCTGCCGTCCCAGCGGACGTGCTTGCCGTTGGACTCCATGGTGAGCTGCTGCAGGTAGGCCGGGAAACGGTGCAGGTACTGGCAGTACGGCAGCACGGCGTGGCTCTTGGAACCGAAGAAGTTGACGTACCAGACGTTGAGCAGGCCCATCAGCGCGACGGCATTGTTCTCGAGCGGCGTGTTGCAGAAGTACTCGTCGATGGCGTGGAAGCCCTCGAGGAACTGTTGGAAGCGCTCGGGGCCGAGCACGACGATCAGCGACAGGCCCACGGCGGAGTCAACGGAATAGCGGCCGCCAACCCAGCTCCAGAAACCGAAGGCGTTGGCGGGGTCGATACCGAAGGCCTCGACCTTCTCGAGTGCGGTGGAGACGGCGACGAAGTGCTTTGCCACGGCCTCGGCGTTCTGCTCATCGGAGCCGTCGATGGCGCCCTGAGCCTTGAGCTGCTCGAGCATCCAGGTCTTGACCTCGCGAGCGTTGGTGAGGGTCTCGAGCGTGGTGAAGGTCTTGGAGACGATGATCACGAGCGTGGTCTCGGGATCCAGGCCCTTGAGCTTCTCGGCCTGATCGTTGGGATCGATGTTGGAGATGTAGCGGCAGTCGATACCGGCGTCGGCATAGGGACGCAGGGCCTCGTAGGCCATGACCGGGCCCAGATCGGAGCCGCCGATGCCGATGGACACCAAGTGCTCGATCTTCTTGCCGGTAACGCCCTTCCACTCACCGGAGCGCACGCGCTCGGCGAAGGCATACATGCGATCGAGGACCTCGTGCACGTCGGCGACGACGTCCTGGCCGTCGACGATGAGCTGGCCCTTCTCGCTTGCCGGGCGGCGCAGCGCGGTGTGCAGGACAGCGCGGTCCTCGGTGGTGTTGATGTGCTCGCCAGAGAACATGGCGTCGCGGCGCTCCTCGAGCTTCACCTCGCGAGCAAGATCGCACAGCAGCTTGACGGTCTCATCGGTCACCAGGTTCTTCGACAGATCGAAGTGCAGGTCACCGGCGTCAAAGCTCAGCTTGTTCACGCGGTCGGCGTCAGCAGCGAACCAGGCCTTGAGGTCGATACCTTCGGCCTCGAGCTTCTCCTGATGGGCCTCGAGTGCCTTCCAAGCGGCAGTCGACGTAGCATCGATAGGTGCGGCAACAGTTGCCATAGAGTCCTCCTCAGCATACGGGCGCACGCCTCCATGCGCCCGGACATTCAGATGCCACTATTCTAGCGCAGGTCAAGACTACAATCAGCGAGCGTTGCCAATCGGCCCCCGAACGGCGACCGACCAAAAAGGGACAGGTTTATTTTGGCAGGTCAAACGCTTTACCAACCAAAAATAACCCATCCCTTTATGGCAAATATTAGGCCACGGCGCAGACGCTACCGAGCAACTCACGCAGAGGAGACCCGATGCCCTCCAGCAGTTCGGGCGCGATGATAGCAAAAACGGGAACCTCGCCGGCACCCACAACGGCGGGCACTTTTCCCTCGGAGACGATGCACCCGTAGGGAACAAAGCCGTCCTCGCCGGCATCGAGCACGGCCATGCGACGAGCGAGTTCGCGCACAAAGCTCGCCGTATCGGCATCGCCGATCGCCAGGACAAAGTCCACGCCTTCGTCGGTCGCCAGGGCCACGGCTTCGTCGACCAGTTCGTCTCCCCCGTCGCCCTCAAACGAGCCGCAGCGGAAAAGCACACGCTCGAGTAGGGCTCGAGCGAGCGAACCAAGTGCCGCCGAGACAAGCTCATCGCGCGTATGCTTGTCACCGCCCAACACGACCAGTGCCTTGGTGCCAGCGTAGTGGGCAACCAATCGCCCGCACCAGCGAGCCACATCCCCATCTGCAACCAAGCGCGTCGGCATACCAAACCCATAGTTGACCATTGTCCCCACAACCCTTCCGTGCTTTATGGTGGTATCGATCGTTAGGCTCATGCTACGAAGCGAGCTTTTCCGAGCTGTTTCGCGCTCTTTAGGGCTGCGTTAAAATCAGATTCGATCCGACATGGCGTCCAGTTGCGACAATTAGACGGTCAAAATCCAAGGGCCAAGACGCACGAACAGGATGAGCCAGACAAATGACAGGCAAAACCCGCCCAGCACGTCCGAAACGTAGTGCACGCCCAGATAGACACGGCTGATGCCCACCGCAAGGATGACGCACGCGAGTGCAACCTCGATGGCGGCGCCGAACGGAAGGCCACACACGCCACACCGCACCAACCATATGCCATAGCCATAAAACGCCATGGCCGCCATCGAGTGGCCCGAGGGGAAGCTCAGCCCCGGTGCCTCGACAAGCCGAAATCCCTGTGGACGAGGTCGACGCACAAGGACCTTTAACAGCTGGTCGATTGCGCTGATAGCACCGACATTGAAGGCGGCCCAGACAACATGGGGCCAATTGGGCGCCCACAGCATCGCCGCGGCTAGCACACCGACGACAAACGGCAGCGACGCCAAACTCGAGGCGGCTTTCATCGCGGCCGTCAACACCGGCGACCGAAGCCTCTCGACAAGCAGCAAGTAACCCACCTCATCGATTCTTATAGCCCGTCCTTTGAGCACCTTGATCAGCAGGTAAGCAAAGATCGCAAGGCACAGCACGAACAGTATCAGAAGTGCAAGATCACCCATATCGATGGTCATCCATACCCCCTCAGCGTATTCAACACATTAAGGCTACCGGCTCACTGTAAGCACTCGGTAAACCGACCAAAATAAACCTGTCCCTTTTTGGTAGGTTTTGACGGTGTCCGGTCGAGCGGGT
>CAJMOL010000178.1 GCA_905215095.1 uncultured bacterium
CCCCCTCGGGCCTGCGGCCGCCATCGGCGCTAGCCCCTTCTGGGCGAGCCGACGACGCTGTTGCGCTCGACCCATGCGACGAGCTCGTCGTGCAGCACGATGCCGTCGCGCGTCTTGCCGCCGATGTAGCGGATTGGGAACGGGTCGTCGGGGTCTTTTGCGAGCCGGTACATGGCGTCGCGGCTGATGCGCAGCATCGCGCACGCCTCGTCGGCGCCGAATATCGCGTTGGTCGATGCGATGAGCCTCACCTGGCTCCTGCTAGTGCTCTTGGTCATGGTCGTCCTCGAGCTCCTTTCGTCTCGAGGCTCCCTCGCGTGCCCGGCCGCGGGCGGCTCCCGGGGCGGTCGCCGCCGTCATTTCCTGCCGCTCCTCGACTCGATGTAGGCGTCCACGGACGCCCTCGAAACCAGGAGCTTCCTTCCGAGCCTGTACGAGTCGATCTCTCCCGACCAGATGAGGTCGTACGCCTTGTTTCTGCTCGCCCTCATGTACTCCTGCATCTCGATCACCGTCATCCATTCGTCCCGATCTTGGCTTCCCTCGGGCGCGGCGCATCCGGCTGTGCGTGCCATGGTTCCTCCAATCTTCCCGTGCGGCACCGCGCGGGCACGCCGCGCGACACCGTGTGCCTTTTCGTCTGCGCGACGATTGAACCGCCTGATGGCGATTAGTGAGCACGGCGCGAGCGGAGACGGGTCGAGGTGGGTCGAGCTGGTCGGGCCTCCACGAAACGGCCATGAGCCACGTGCCTTAGCTCTCAGCTAAGTCCCTGAAAAGAAAAAGGCGCCCATGCGGGCGCCTGCCTAGTAGCTGGAATTGTTCGGTTGTGGTCGGAATGCTCGTCTTCCGCGGTGCTGTCGTCCGGGGTCCGGCATCTGTCGTTCGCCTCTTCTGTCGTGTTTGATGTTGCGTGTTCTGCGAGCGACCTTGCGCGGGCCTGCCGGCCCGTTGCCCCAGGTGCACCCGGATAAATGGTACCCATCCGTTGGGACATGGCCTGTTGCGGTTGGCGATTCGGCTGAGCGGGAGCAGACGAACGGCGAAGGTATGCGCAAGGACGCCCCGTAAGGCTCGGTGGCCTTTGCGTTGCTTTTTTGGAACCCATCTGCAATACAAGAATTCCCTTGCTAGGCTGGGTTCTTCTCCGCCATTGCTAGATGGCGAATCCCCAAAGCCGGCGCGTCACGCCGCGAGCGGACCTTCTTATCGAGCGGAACAGAGAAAGAATGGGCTCGTAGCTCTTCTCGGAAGAGCCGCTTCTCGTCCCCCTAAGCAGGACGGCATCGTCAGTCCCGAGGATGTAGCTCCAGTAGAAACCGTCGTAGATCATCCACGGGCTTTCCCCGCGCTCGCCATAGTGGACGCCTTCGCCGATGGTGGCATAGGGCGCGAGCTTGGCCGCGGCAACCCTGAATCTGGCGGCGGGAAGGTCGCGTTTCCTGGAGACGTACTCGATTTCGCACCAACCCGTGACCAGATCGCAGCTCATGTCTATGTTGTCCTCGAGGGCAGGTCCCCACGTCCAGAACCGCGCCCACGTCGCCTTCTTGCCGACGCCTCCCGCAAGGGGCTCCTCACGGGAGACGGGCGCGGGGAGAAAGCCCACCTTGGGTTCGCCGTCGGCACCGTTGTACCATCGGGCGTAGGCGAAGCGGGTCCCGTAGAGCTTTGCGACCTGCTCGTCTTCGCGTGCCGCGAAAAGGCGCTCGAACGGTTCCGACTCCTCCTGCGGGATCAGATAGCTTTTATTATGTAATGGCTTAGTGTTATTGAAGACTTACTTACTCACTGTAATCATGTTAGCACACCGACCAAGGGTTTCTATGAGTCCTTATTTGTTCCACCCTTTGGCAATAGTCGCTGTCGTCACGAGCAAGCCGCTTGCGACTACCCACGCGGAGTTAAACAATAATTGCAAACTGAAGCTGCAAATCCACCCGACAAGGCTCTTTTATAAAACCCATTGTTTAGACGACCAGCAATCTCATCAGGCTCTCACCTTGAATAGTTTCCCAGCCAATCTGCGTGACTGCCTCCGACAGCTGTCTATCATGCGTAACCAACAGTAACGCGCCAGAGAAACCGCTCAGCATCTCCTGCAGCGCCTCAATAGAACCCACATCAAGATGATTCGTCGGCTCGTCGAGTACGAGGAGGTTGGGATTCGTAACAAGCTGTTCAGCAAGCATGAGTTTGCGGAGTTCGCCAGGACTCAAATCGTCGCCATCGAGCAGTTTGTCAGGGTCGGAGTTCAACCGCGCCACGATGGAGAGGATGCGGCCTTTCGTCTCCTGGTCCTGGTCTCGGAGATGCCTCAGTGCTCGCTCGCGTTCCTCTGGCCCGACGTCCTGGGGAACGTACGCAACTTTGACATTTTCAGGAACAGATTCGATGACGCTTCGTACCACCAGGCTCTTTCCCGTTCCGTTCGCACCGGTCAACACCACGTGATCCGTTGGCGAGATCCAGAGCTCCGGCACATCTATCGAGAACTCGCCAGCAGACAGTCGCGATGCCTCCAAGTGCGCCACGCAACTTGAGCGCGCAGCGACGCCGAACTCGCCGATGCGATGGTCGTATCTTTTCGAGACGGTTTTCTCAGAAAGCTCTGCCTCGGCCTTTGCGAGCCGCCCGCTCATTTTGGACGAGAGCTTCCCTGCAACGCCGTCCTTGCCAGAGACTATGGCGCGTCCGATCTTCTCGCGAGCGTCGCTGTCTTTTTTGCTCAAGCCGCGCTTGCTTCGCTTGCCCTTCTGACGCGCCGCCTCTTCGCTCCTGCGCTGGGCTTCTGCCTTCAGGCGCTTCGCTTCACGGGAGGCTTGCTCGCGATCCCTCATCGCGGAGGCGCGTTCGCTCGCCGCCTGGTCGCTTGCCTTCGAGTACCCGCCGGGGCGCATGGTCCAACGTGCGCCCTCGCACATGAGGCTCTGGCCCACAAGGCCATCGAGCAGGTCTCTATCGTGCGAGATGAGGATGCCGATGCCGCTGAAGGAGGCCAGCGCCTCCTTCACGATGTCGCGCGTGGCGGCATCGAGGTCGTTGGTCGGCTCGTCCATGATGAGGACATCTGGCTGTGCATAGAGGGCGCACGCGATCTGGAGCCGCTTCTGCTGACCGCCCGAGAGCGTGTCGTAGCGCCAGAACCAGTCGTCTTCGATGCGGAGCAGCGCCCTTGCCCGTTGCGCCTCCTTGCCCCAATCCGATGCGAGATCGAAGAGCTTGTCTGGCTCTTGGGTCGAGTCTTGCTCGCAATACGACGCGAACAGATTCGGGCTCACCGCTCCGGAATCGGGCGTAATAGCGCGGGCGGCGATACGGGCGAGCGTGGTCTTCCCGCATCCGTTGTCGCCGATGATGCCCGTCCATCCCGATGGGAACGTGGCGCTGACGTCTTCGATGGCAGGCGATGCCGTACCGGGGTAGGTATAGCTGATGTGGGTGAGATTCAGTTGCATGGCGAGCTCCTTTGAGAGGAGGTCGCGCAGGGGTCAGGCACGCGATGTATGGATTCGGAACGAGAAGGCACTGAAGCGATGCGGCACCCTGAAGCGCGACCGGATGTGCAGAGTGGTCGTATGGGGTACCCGAAACGGGCATCGCTAGTTCTTCATCTAACCTGACCTAACTCGAAGCGGCGCTTGCCAAAGGCCCCGCTGGATGATTGATATCTAGGATTATAGCATGGTAATCAGGTGGCAACTGTTTTTGATAGCTTTTATTTTTAGGCCTTGATTATCGCCTTGATTATCGACTTTATCCGAACACCTCCCACATTCATCCGCACATGTGCGGATGAATGTGGGAACCCGATACCCTGAGGGCCGGATCGGCCGGCCCCGGGAGATCGGAGGACGGTATGTCCGGAAAGAAGAAAAGGGGCTCCGCAAGGGCGGTCCCGAGGTCCTACGGGAGGCTCACGAGGCACGAGAGGGACACGGTCCAGAGGATGCTGGAGCGCAGGGCATCGTGCAGGGAGATCGCGAGGGAGCTGGGCAGGTCGCCCTCGACGGTGAGCGCCGAGGTGGCGTCGCACAGGTTCGTGACGGCGCCGAAGGCCAGGCGCGGCGAGCGCGTGGACGCCACCGCCCAGCAGACCCGGGCCAAGGCCGAAGAGGCCCATGATCCGGAGCCGACGCCCTCC
>CAJMOL010000179.1 GCA_905215095.1 uncultured bacterium
CTTCCACACTGGAATCTTTTGGGTTACCCGGTGCGCAGGCATCTGCGTGGGCAGATTCTGCAAGGAACTGCAGATCGTCTTCTTTAACTGCGTCGAGGACAGATGGGATTCCCACATCAGCGGACAGTTTTTTGACAGCATCGATAGCGGCTTTTCTGTATTCTTCCTGTGTCATATCATCGACACCTTTCACACCCATAGCACGTGCGATCTCACGATACTTCTCGCCGGTGAAGTCCTTGTTGTATTCCATGACCGGGGCCAGCAGGATGCCGTTGGCCACGCCGTGGGCCACGCCGAGACGGCCGCCCAGCGGGTGGGCCATGCCGTGCACGAGGCCCAGGCCGACGTTGGAGTAGGCCATACCGGTGATGTAGGAGGCGTAGGCCATCTGCTCGCCGGCCGGCACGTCGCCGTCGGCGGACTTGGCCAAGTTCTTGGCAATCATGCGGATGGTCTGCATGGACAGGCAGTCGGACAGGCTCCACGCGCCCGGTGTGATATAGCCTTCGATGGCGTGGGTCAGGGCGTCCATGCCGGTAGCGGCGGTCAGGCCCTTGGGCATGCTGGACATCATATCGGGATCGACAACGGCGATCTCGGGGATGTCGTTGGTGTCCACGCAGACGAACTTGCGCTTCTTCTCGACATCGGTGATGACGTAGTTGATGGTGACTTCAGCGGCAGTACCAGCAGTGGTGGGGACCGCGATGGTAAAGACGGCGTGCTTCTTGGTGGGAGCGACGCCTTCCAGAGAGCGCACATCGGCGAACTCGGGGTTGTTGATGATGATGCCGATGGCCTTAGCGGTGTCCATGGAGGAGCCGCCACCGATGGTCACGATAGCGTCAGCCTCGGCGGCCTTGAAGGCCTCGACGCCGTCCTTGACGTTCTGGATAGTGGGGTTGGGCTTAATCTCGGAGTAGAGGCTCCAAGCGATGCCGGCGGCGTCGAGCTCGTCGGTCACCTTAGCGGTAACGCCAAACTTAACCAAATCGGGGTCGGAGCAGACGAAGATCTTCTTGTAGCCGCGACGCTGGAGCTCGCCGGGGATCTCCTTGATGGCGCCGGAACCATGATAAGAGATGGTATTGAGAACGAAACGATTAGCCATTGATAGCCTCCCATCGTGTGCGGGGCATCCATTACGCCCCACGCTATGAGTCCCATCCTAACGCTTTTGAAACAAAAAACGCGTGAGAACATCAAAAGTGTTAAAGCGTTTCAACAGATGATGAAAAATATTGCGGCAAAGGGACAGCCCCTTTGCCGCATTCGGTTACTTTCGGCAGCCCTCTTTCCAAGCCTCGGCCGCAACCTTCCAGCGTAAGCGCAAATCGCGCTCGCGGTCGATGAACATGATGGCAAACGCGACAAACAGCAGCAAGCTCGCCACGACGATGGCGTGCAGGCCCATGCGCTCAATACACCAGTTGCCCAACACGGCGCCAAACACAAAGGTAAAGATCACGCCAAAGTACAGCAGGCCGTTTTCCAAAAAGCCGCGCCTGTGGGTGATGATGTAATCGTCCACGTTTTGCAGCGCGTTGCGCAAGTTGCCGATGCACATGGTCGTAGCGATGCCGTGACCGTGGATCTTGCGGAAGCTCTCAACTTGCATACCGCAGGCAAACGAGGTGAGGCAGTTGGCGAGCAGGTTGTAACCGCCACCGGGGATAAAACTCACGCCCAGCAAGATGACGGCTTCAAAGAACACCGTCACCTGACGCCAGTGGATCACGCTGCCAAACCGCTCGTGTACCAGATCGGCAAGCATAATACCCACGGCAAACGACACCACGGGGAAGAAATAGCGTCCCGCAAGTGCCCAGTTGCCCTCCGAGATGCTCACGCCCACGAGCAGGATGTTGCCTGTCTGCGCGTTGGCGAAAACATGGTCGCGCCCAATGTACGAATACACATCCATAAAGCCACCGGCGAGCGCCAAGATGATGCCCAGCTCAATAGACTCCGATATCTGTTTGGCACGCTGCATCGTCGTGCATCCTCCTTGTTGACGACTCTCTCGTGCGTTGGCGGAAACATAGCCGCCGTTCATACTGTAACCCATTGACAACATGGCGTGCGCGCGAGACGGGTTCTCCAACGCGCAGATACACAGTCTGGAAACAAACAGCGGGCGCGGCGACGCTCCCACTCACCAGCTCGTGTACTCCACCAGTCTTTTTAGCCCCGTCCCAAAAAGACTGGTTACAATTACGTGCAGCATACAGACACCGGGAGGGATCGTGGCAAAAAAGCCTCAGCACGCTCAGAACAACCAGCGCAGTCAGCAGGGCAAACAGGGCCAGCAGCAAAAGCGCGGCGGTAAGGCGCAGGGCTCGCGACCCACGCACGCCTCTGCAGCGCCCACACGCCCCTGGCGTCCGGGCCGCGACAAGTTCCTCCCCGTCAGCCGCGCCGACATGGATGCGCGCGGCTGGGACCAGTGCGACTTTGTCTACATCTGCGGCGACGCCTACGTGGACCACCCCAGCTTTGGCATGGCCATCGTCAGCCGCGTACTCGACGCGCACGGCTACAAGGTGGGCATCATCTGCCAACCCGACTGGACCGACCCCGCCAGCATCACCGTGCTCGGCGAGCCGCGCCTGGGCTTTCTCGTCAGTGCCGGCAACATGGACTCCATGGTCAACCACTATTCGGTGACCAAGCACCGCCGCCACACCGACGCCTACACTCCCGGTGGCGAGGAGGGGCACCGTCCCAACCGAGCTGTCACGGTCTACGGCAACCTCATCCGCCAGACGTTCAAGGACGCCCCCATCATCATCGGCGGCATCGAGGCAAGCCTGCGCCGCCTGGCCCACTACGACTACTGGCAGGACAAGCTCAAGCGCTCGGTACTGCTCGACTCGGGCGCCGACATCCTCATCTACGGCATGGGCGAGCACGCGATCGTCGAGATCGCCGACGCGCTCGACGCGGGACTGCCCGTCGATCAGATCACCTATATCAACGGCACCGTCTACCGCACGGGTTCGCTCGACGAGGTCTACGACTACGACCTGCTGCCCAGCTGGGACGACCTTACCGCCGACAAGCTCAACTACGCACGCAGCTTCAATGTGCAACAGCAGAATATGGACCCCATCACCGGACACCGCTTGGTAGAGCCCTACCCCAACAGCGTCTATGTGGTGCAGAACCCGCCGTCGGCGACGCTCACCACCGATGAGATGGACGAGGTGGCCGAGCTCCCCTACGCACGCGATTGGCATCCCGATTACGACGCGGCGGGCGGCGTGCCGGCCTTTGCTGAGATCAAGTTTTCCATAAGCTCCAACCGCGGCTGTTTTGGTGAGTGCTCGTTTTGCGCCCTCACCTTCCACCAGGGCCGCGTGCTGCAGATGCGCAGCCACGACTCGATCATGCGCGAGGCCGAGCTGCTCACGCGCGATCCCGAGTTTAAGGGCTACATCAACGACGTGGGCGGACCGACGGCCAACTTTAGCCGCCCTGCCTGCGACAAGCAGCTCAAGCACGGCGTGTGCAAGAACAAGCGCTGCCTGTGGCCGAGCGTGTGCAAGAACATGGTGGTCGACGAGAGCGGCTACACGCAGCTGCTGCGCGACCTGCGCCAGCTGCCGGGCGTCAAGAAGGTCTTCGTCCGCAGCGGCATCCGCTTCGACTACACCATGGCCGATGCCTCGGACGAGTTTTTGCGCGAGCTGCTGGAGCACCACGTTTCGGGCCAGCTGCGCGTAGCGCCCGAGCACGTGAGTGACGCGGTGCTGTCCGTGATGGGCAAGCCGAGCCGCGCCGTCTACGATGCGTTCTGCCGCAAATTTGAACGCTTGAACCGCGAATACGGACTCAAGCAGTACGTAGTGCCGTATCTAATCTCGAGCCACCCCGGCTCGACGATGAAGGAAGCCGTGGACCTTGCCGAAGCCGTGCGCGACATGGGCTACATGCCCGAGCAGGTGCAGGACTTCTACCCCACGCCGTCCACCATGTCGACCTGCATGTACTACACCGGCGTGGACCCGCGCACCATGCAGCCAATCTATGTCGCACGCGACCCGCACGAAAAGGCCATGCAGCGTGCGCTCATCCAGTATCGCAAGCCCGAGAACTACAA
>CAJMOL010000180.1 GCA_905215095.1 uncultured bacterium
GCTGGGTGTGGGCCATGGCGATACGCGTGCCGAGGCCGACAAGCTGTGGGGCAAGCTCCGCGGCCTGCGCATCAACGAGGATGAGAACGGCAAGACCAATCTGGCGCTTGCCGATGTCGACGGCGAGGTTCTCGTGGTGTCGCAGTTCACGCTGTTCGCCGATTGCCGTCACGGCCGCCGTCCATCGTTTACGGATGCTGGCGCCCCCGATGTCGCCAACGAGCTCTACGAGTACTTCCTGACGCTCGTTCGCCAAGATGTCGAACACGTGGCGCACGGCATCTTTGGCGCCGATATGAAAGTCGATCTCGTCAACGACGGCCCATTCACCATCGTCTTGGACACCGATAGTCTGTAAGTAGTCAATTTGGGACCGGGTTTTTTAGCTACTTGCGTATGACGGCAGCAGGGTGCTATAGTATTAGAGTTTTGTCTATCTTAGGGGTATTATCCCCTTTTTGAATTGCACCTTCTGGAGGCCCTGTTCATGGAAGAGATGGAAGTCAATCACGTCGACGACATCCACGAGAAGCTGACCGATATGGTGGGCGATCGCGTTAAGGTGAAGGCCAACATGGGCCGCACCCGCGTCGTCGAGCGCATGGGCACCATCAAGAGCGTCCATCCGGCAGTCTTTATCGTCGAGGTCGACGAGCGCCGTGGCCGCAAGTCGCGTCAGTCCTACCAGTATATTGATGTTCTCACCGGCCAGGTCGAGCTGTTCGACCCCGAGAGCGGCGAGCACATTTTTACCCCGCTCGGCAATCAGCTCGAGGAGCACTAACGGTGACCGATTGGTCCCTGACCCTTTCCGCGCCGGCAAAGATCAACCTCTATCTGGGGGTTCATACCGAGCGCGACGACCGCGGCTACCATAAGGTCGATTCCCTGATGGCAGCCGTCGGTCTTGCCGATATCGTGACAGTCGCTCCGGCGCAGGAGCTGACCGTCCAGACGATTCCGGCATCCGACTTTCCCATGCAAAAGAATACGGCGTATCGGGCTGCGGTTGCTATGGCCGAGCATTATGGTCGCGAGGCAAACATCTGCGTAACGATTGAGAAGCGCATTCCATTGTGCGCCGGCTTGGGCGGCCCCTCGACGGATGCGGCCGCGGTCATTGTCGCCTTGGCGGAGCTCTGGGGCATTGATCGTACCGACCCAGCGCTCGACGACATTGCGCGGGGCATTGGTGCTGACGTCCCGTTCTTTTTGCACGCGAGTCCTGCGTTCTACGTAGGTGGGGGAGACGTGCTGGCAACTGAGTACCCCGCGCTGCCCGTGACGCCCGTCGTGCTGGTTAAGCCGCGCGAGGCGAGCGTTTCGACAATTGAGGCCTATCGACGTTTTGACGAGGCCCCGGTGCCTGCGGACAAGCCCGGCGCGATAGCTTCTGCCTTGCGTGCTGGTGATGCCGAGACGGCATATGCGCTCATCCATAACAACTTGGGTGTCATTTCCGCACAGATGGAGCCGCAGATTCAAACGGTTCTCGATTGGCTGCGTAAACAGGACGGCACCGTTGCTGTAGATGTGTGCGGATCGGGTGCCTGCTCGTTTGCCATTTGCGACACCGCCGCCATGGCCGAAAGGCTTGCCGACGCTGCCCAGCAAAACGGCTGGTGGTCCTGCGCGACGGAGCTCATTCCCAACACGGTTCGCGTCGAAGTGTCAAAGAAGTAAAAATTTCTCTAGCACACGACGGAAATCTTTGTTACTATAGTCGAGCTAACGGGTTGTGGCTCAGTTTGGTAGAGCACTGCGTTCGGGACGCAGGGGTCGCTGGTTCAAATCCAGTCAACCCGACCAGAGCATGAGGAGGGACCGCTTCTTGCGGTCCCTTTTTTTAGCTATTGTTGTGATACCGCGATACCCGCGGTATACTCATTCGAGCTTGTCTCGCTGTATTGTGGAGGTCTACATGTTTGGACTGAGGGCTCCTGAGCTCATCATTATTCTCGTTGTTGTCCTGATTATCTTTGGGCCTAAGAACCTGCCGAAGCTCGGTAAGTCCCTCGGCTCTACCGTCAAGAATATCCGCGAGGGTATGGAGGGCGACGATAAGGCCGAGACCAAGCAGGCCGAGGAGGTCGTGGTCGAGCAGTCCGAGGAGGACAAGGAGATCGCTGAGCTCGAGGCCAAGCTCGCTGCTGCCAAGAAGAAGCAGGCAGAGGACAGCGACGCGGACGCAGAGTAGTCCCATCCCTTTGGGGTGAGCACCTGACCGGCTTGCCCGCAGGCTAGCCGGTCTTTTTCGTTTTTGTTGACAGTTGATCGTTACATCATAGTTGGGGAGATATCCGTATGGACGCAAGCCAGATCGTACTGACCGCTGAGGGCCGCCAGAAGCTCGTCGAGGAGCTCGCTTGGCGTGAGGGCGATTACGCCAAGGAGATCGTCGAGGACATCAAGGAAGCCCGCGCGTTCGGCGACCTTTCGGAGAACTCCGAGTATGACGCCGCTAAGGACAAACAGGCCCAGAACGCTGCTCGTATTGCCGAGATCCAGGCCATCCTCGCCAACGCTCAGGTTGCTGCCACCACGGGCGATCTGAGCGTCTCCATCGGTTCCACCGTTTCGCTGATTGATCCCAACGGCGAGGTCATGGAAGTCACGCTTGTCGGTACCACCGAGACCAACTCGCTCGAGCACAAGATCTCCAACGAGTCTCCGGTCGGCCACGCCATCATTGGTCATGGCGAGGGCGACTCCGTCGAGGTTGTTACGCCTTCCGGCAAGACTCGCGTCTACACCATCGCCAAGATCGCACGCTAGACCACGGTCCCGCGTAAAGGTATGTTTTCGCTCCCTGGGACCGAATCCTGGGGAGCGTTTTAGTTTGAGGAGCTAACTATGGCAGAAAACCAGAACGCCGCCGATCAGGCATCGACGCTCAACGACGAGCGCGCCACCCGCCTGGCCAAGCGTGCCTCCCTGTTCGAGGCGGGCCAGAACCCCTATCCCGAGCACTCTGAGCTTGAGGACTACGTCGCCGATATCGAGGCTAAGTACGCCGAGCTTGCCGATGGTGAGGACACCGAGGACGTCGTGAAGATCGCCGGCCGTGTGGTCGCCAAGCGCGGTCAGGGCAAGATCATGTTCATCGTCGTGCGCGACGCGACCGGCGAGATCCAGCTGTTCTGCCGCATCAACGATATGGACGAGGCCGCCTGGAACACGCTCAAGGCGCTCGACCTGGGCGATATCCTGGGCGTGACCGGCGTAGTCGTGCGCACCAAGCGTGGCCAGCTTTCCGTTGCCCCCAAGAGCGCGACGCTGCTGTCCAAGGCCGTTCGCCCGCTGCCCGAGAAGTTCCACGGTCTCTCCGACAAGGAGACCCGCTATCGCCAGCGCTATGTCGACCTGATCGCCAACGACGACGTTCGCGAGACCTTCCGTAAGCGTTCGCAGATTCTTTCCACCTTCCGTCGCTTTATGGAGTCCGACGGCTACATGGAGGTCGAGACCCCCATCCTGCAGACCATCCAAGGCGGCGCTACTGCCAAGCCGGTCATTACCCACTTCAACGCGCTCGATCAGGAGTGCTACCTGCGTATTGCCACCGAGCTGCACCTCAAGCGCTGCATCGTCGGTGGTTTTGAGCGCGTGTTCGAGATCGGCCGTATCTTCCGTAACGAGGGCATGGACCTTACCCACAACCCCGAGTTCACCACGATGGAGGCCTACCGTGCCTTCTCCGACCTCGAGGGCATGAAGGCGCTCGCCCAGGGCGTCATTAAGGCGGCTAACAAGGCCATCGGCAACCCCGAGGTCATCGAGTACCAGGGCCAGACCATCGACCTTTCTGGTGAGTGGGCCAGCCGTCCCATGACCGACATCGTCTCCGACGTGCTCGGCAAGCAGGTCACCATCGACACGCCGGTTGAGGAGCTCGCTGCCGCCGCACGCGAGAAGGGCCTGGAGATCAAGCCCGAGTGGACTGCTGGCAAGATCATCGCCGAGATTTACGATGAGCTGGGCGAGGACACCATCGTCAACCCGACCTTCGTGTGCGATTACCCCATCGAGGTCAGCCCGCTTGCCAAGCGCTTTGAGGACGACCCGCGCCTGACCCATCGCTTTGAGCTGGTCATCGCCGGC
>CAJMOL010000181.1 GCA_905215095.1 uncultured bacterium
GGCGGGCGATGATACCCAAGCAAACGCTCCCGGCACCTACGATCACTCGACGTCGCTCAATGCCGCCAACCCGGAACTCGATCGCTGCCTGACTTCGCTCGAACAGGTGCACGACATTCCGCGCATCATTCTCTTGGTGGTCTGTCCGGTTTCTGCCACGGCCGACGTATCCCATCGCGTGCACGAAATCGTTAATGCTCATCCCACACTTAAGGTCACCATCGTTACCAATACTCAGGCTTCGCGTGTTGCCGACCGCGTGGCGCAGATTGCGCCCAAAGGCTCGGGCGAGTGCGTGAGCCTGCGCGGCTACGGCGCCATCCGCAACATGGGTCTTGCCTGCGCTGCGGTGCTGGGGCACGACGCGGTTGTGTTTTTGGATGACGACGAGACCGTCATCGATGCCGACTTTATGAAGCGTGCGACCTATGCACTGGGCCAACAGACGCGTCAGGGCCTGCCGATTTTAGTCAAGAGCGGATACTTTTACGATCGCGACGGGTCGCCGCTGGCTCCCACGGACAAAGTGGGCATTTGCCATCGCTGGTGGACCAAGCGTATCGAGTTCAATCGCTGGATGAAAAAGGCGCTCTCGGGCACCCGCATCTCGCGTTCCAATTACGTGTGCGGCGGCCTGATGGCCCTGCACGCCCGCGCCTTTACGCGCGTGGCCTTCGACCCGTTTATCACCCGCGGCGAGGATCTGGACTACCTGTTTAACATGCGCATGTTCGGCTATGACGTGTGGTTCGATAACGAGTGGACCGTGCGCCACCTGCCGCCCGAGTCCGAGAAGCGCTCGCCGCGCTTTATGCAGGACGTGTACCGTTGGTACTACGAGCGGGCCAAGCTGACGTTCGCTGCGCACCAAAAGGAGCTCATTCCGGTTACGGCCGCATCACTCATGCCCTATCCGGGTCCGTGGATCTCGCGCGAGCTCGACGACCGCGTGCGCAAGACCGCCATGGTTCGCAGCATGTTTACCCGCGAGCACGAGGGGTATCTGCGCATCTGGCGTCATGGTATTGACGAGGCCAAGACCTATGCCCGCCAAAACGCCGCAAGCTACCTGCGTTTTCAGAGTTTCTGGCCCAAGATCATGGATGAACTTTGGCGCGACGCACAACTGATTAGCATCCTGGAGGGGGCTGAATGATCGACCGCCGCGCCCAGCGCGATAATTCAATTTCAATCTTTCGCATCATCGCCGTTGTCTGCGCCGTTTGCGTGTTGGTGTACTTTATCTTTGCCCTGGCGACTGGCATTGAGCCGATTGCCACGGTGATCGCCTGTGCGCTGCTGTGTATCTTCCTGTGCATCTTTATCTATTTGACGCTCAACCCCGATTCGGTACGCTCCCAGTACACCGAGGAGACGCTCTCGGTTGCCTCGGCCATGCTCGAGGACATTAAGGGCGGCCTGACGCAGGAATCGGCGCTTTTGGTGTGCCGGCGTATTCTGCCCGAGACACGTGCCATGACCGTTGCCATCACCGATGAGAGCAACGTGCTGGCCTGCGCGGGCGAGTTCGAGGAAAAGCTGCTGCCCGATTCGCCCATCCATACGCTTGCCACGCGCTACGTCATTGAGCACGGCATCGTGCAGTCGTTCAACCGCGTGGTGGACGTGGTGGGTTCGGATGGTTCACACAACCATGTTCCCGCCGGTATCATCGCGCCCATCAAGGTGGGCGACCGCACCGTCGGCACGCTCAAGTTCTACTACAAGACCCCGCGTGCCGTCGACCGTACCCAGTATGCGCTCGCCTCGGGTTTTGCCGAGATCCTGTCCACGCAGCTCGCCATCCACGAGCTCGAGGTGCAAAAGGAACTCACGGCGCGCGCCGAGGTGCGTGCGCTGCAGGCGCAGATTAACCCGCACTTCCTGTTCAACACGCTGAACACCATTGCATCGTTTACGCGCACCGACCCGCTGCGGGCCCGCGAACTGCTTCGTGAGTTCTCATCGTTCTATCGTGCCACGCTCGACAACTCGGGATCGCTTATTCCGGTCTCGCGCGAGGTCGCACAGACCAAGCGCTACCTTACCTTTGAGAAGGCCCGCTTTGGCGAGGACCGCGTGCTTGCGACGTTCGATGTGTCCGAGGACGTGGAAGATACGCTGGTGCCGGCGTTCGTGATCCAGCCGATTGTCGAGAACGCCGTACGTCATGGTATGGGCGATGACGACGCCCTGAGAATCGACGTGACCGTTCACCAAGACGGCGAGGATGCAATCTTGATTGCCGTGGCCGATAATGGCGTGGGCATGGATGAGGGTACCGCCGCCAGACTGTTTGACGAGCGTTCTGCCCGTCCCGACGCCAGCTCTCCCCAGGGTGGCGGCGCCGGTGTGGCCATGCACAATATTTCGGAGCGCATCCATCGCTTTTATGGACCGCACTCTTATACGCGCGTCGAATCGGCGCCGGGCAAGGGCACCAAAGTGCTCCTGCATCTTGATTTGTCAGAGAGCATCTTTGACATTCAAGAGTAAAATAAAAGGCTATGGGCTCAACGCCAAGCGGCGGATGCCCAGCGTAGTTTGTTGACGAAAGGTTTAATCCCTATGCTGCGTGCGATGATTGTGGATGATGAGGCCCCGGCCCGTTCGGAACTTCGCTTCTTGCTCGAGCAGACGGGCAAGATCGGCACGATCACTGAGGCGTCGAGCGTCCGCTCCGCCATTGAGATGCTGATGGAAAGCCGCGTCGATGTCGTATTTCTCGATATCTCGATGCCCGGCGCTTCTGGTCTGCAGCTTGCCGAGGCGCTGCATAAGCTTAAGAATCCGCCGGCGATTGTGTTTGTGACCGCGTATAGCGATCATGCCGTCGAGGCGTTTGACGTAGATGCCGTCGATTACCTAATGAAGCCGGTTGAGGAGGCACGCCTGGATCGCGCGATCGAGAAGGTCATGCAGCACGCCAAGCCCGTCACGGACAGCAAAGCCACCATCGAGCGCATTCCGGTGGAAAAGGGCGGCCGTAAGGTCCTCATCCCCGTGGATGACATTCGCTTCATCATGGCCAAGGACGATTACTCCTGTATCTATACCGTCGATGATCGTTTTCTTTCGACGACTTCGCTGGCGCAGTTCGAGGCCAAGCTTTGCGACTTTGGCTTCTTTCGCGTTCATCGCCGCTATATCGTCAACTTGGCGTGCGTCACAGATGTCGAGACGGTGCCCTCGGGCGCTATCCAACTGGGCATTACGGGCGTCGACGAACGCGTGCCGGTCTCGCGCCGCCGCGTCGTACCGCTCAAGAAGGCCCTGAGCCTCTAGCACACTGGCCCCGCAGCCCTGTAGACCCATCGTCTGCGGAGCCGTGGGGCCTTTTTGTATGTATCTGCCGAATCGTTTTTTTGCGGAAGGGATCCCATGAACAGTGCAAGCGCCAAGCGCATCGACATCATCTCGGACACCCACGGTTATCTTTCGCCCGCGCTTCTGGACGAGCTCAAGGGCGCAGATCTGATCATCCACGCGGGAGACCTCACCTCAGAGATGGATTACGAGCATCTATGCACCATCGCCCCCGTGCGGGCCGTACTGGGTAACAACGATTACTACCGCGACTACGGCCCCGATGTAGACCGTCTTGCGCTCTTTACCTACGAAGGACTCAAGTTCGCCGTAGCCCACTACCGCGAAGACCTTCCGGTGGGATCCGTAGACGTAGCCATCAACGGCCACACCCACGTAACCAAAGAAGCCCAAGTAGGCCGCTGCCTAGTCCTCAATCCTGGCAGCGCCAGCTACCCCAGAGGCACCAGAGGCCCCACCATGGCCAGAATGCTTGTCAAAGACGGCAAGATCCTGAGCACCAAATTTATTGACCTAGAGTAAACGCAACAAAAACGGGGGATGCACAATGCATCCCCCGTTTTTCTTTGAGCCAAAGGCCGAAGTTCAACAAGATCCATCAGACCACCCCCGCCGAGGAGCACGCGGGCTAGCCGCGCAGCGGCGCACGCCCGCAAAACTGGTTGAATAATGTGACGGCAGGGAGGGTCTCCGGGGCTGAGGGCGGGGGTTAAGTTTGTCGCGAGTTCCGCACGCAAAGGAAAGCACTTAATGTGCTTTCCGTC
>CAJMOL010000182.1 GCA_905215095.1 uncultured bacterium
CCTCATCAAAGCAAAGGACCTTACGAACTCGATGACGGCCTTCAACGCCGAGGAACACGACCTGTACGGTCTGGACCAGATCAAGCAAGAGCACGTCGAGAACAACACAAGCGTGCGTGGCAGCCTCATCGACCGCGGAATTGTCCCCGAGAACCTACCGCCTGCCGAGGATACAAAAAAGCTCGAGCGTCGTGTGAAGGCAGACGAGAAGAAACTCAAGGAGGGTACTGACGGTTTTACCGATCCCCAGGGCAGGCTCGACTTGTAAATCGTCTGTGCCCTTTCGGGTTCGACCCCATGCGAGGTCAAAAAAGACGGCCAACTTTCATTGACCGTCTTAACATGCTTTGGTGGGCCGTCAGGGGGTCAGCCCGCTTTGCAGGCGGCCGCTGCGGCACTAAAGCGCCTTGCGCGCTGCGCTGGCAAATGCCCACGCATTTCCTCAGCTCCGCGCCCTTTCGGGTTCGACCCCATGTACGGTTAACAAAAAAAGCGACCAGCTGAAGCCAGTCGCTTTAACATGCTTTGGTGGGCCGTCAGGGGGTCGAACCCTGGACCTTGGGATTAAGAGTCCCCTGCTCTACCAACTGAGCTAACGACCCGATATCAACACAAAGCAAGAACTGGGGTGGGTAAAGGGACTCGAACCCTCGACCTACGGGACCACAACCCGTCGCTCTAGCCAACTGAGCTACACCCACCGTGTCCTGTGCGCTTCGCGCTCGACTATTATTGCAAGGAACGCCACGCGATGCAAGCCCCAATTTTCAAGAATTTTGAAAAGAGTTTTTCGAGACCATTTCGAGCAAATCCCACCGGTTTCATAGGAGTAAACTTGCCCCACTGCAAATCCTCGAAAGGACCGTCATGAAAGAACTCTCCAACCGCACGGCAAGATTTACCGATTCGGTCATCCGCCGCATGACGCGCATCTCCAATAAGTACGGCGCTGTCAATCTCTCGCAGGGCTTCCCTGACTTCGATCCCCCGGCGCAGCTGCTCGATAGCCTCAGCACCATCGCCGCCGATCCCAAGCCGCTCTATCACCAGTACTCCATCACCTGGGGCTCCCAGGCCATGCGCGAGGCGCTCGCCGCCAAACAGGAGCACTTTATGGGCATGCCGGTGAACCCCAACGAGAATATCGTAGTCACCTGCGGCTCCACCGAGGCCATGATGGCCGCCATGATGACGGTCACGAACCCCGGCGATAAGGTCGTCATCTTCTCGCCGTTCTACGAGAACTACGGCGCCGACACGATTCTATCGGGTGCCGAGCCCATCTACGTGCCGCTCAACCCGCCCACATTCGACTTTGACCGCGAGACACTCGAGGCGGCCTTCCGCGACAACGAGCCCAAGGCCATCGTCCTGTGCAACCCTTCCAACCCTTGCGGCAAGGTCTTCACGCGCGAGGAGCTCACTTTTATTGCCGACCTGTGCAAAAAGTACGACGCCTACTGCATCACCGACGAGGTATACGAGCACATCGTCTACGCGCCCCACGAGCACGTCTATATGGCCACGCTGCCCGGCATGTTCGAGCGAACCATCAGCTGCAGTTCGCTGTCTAAGACGTACTCCATCACCGGCTGGCGTCTTGGCTACACCATTGCCCCGGCCCAGATCACCGAGCGCATCAAGAAGGTCCACGACTTCCTCACCGTGGGCGCCGCCGCTCCCCTGCAGGAAGCCGTCGTTACCGCCCTCAACTTCGACGACAGCTATTACGATGAGGTCCTCGACCTCTATACCGCCAAGCGCGACCTGTTCTGCCAAGGGCTCGATAGCATCGGTCTTGAGCATAACGTGCCGCAGGGTGCCTACTACGTGATGATGGATATCTCGGAGTTTGGCTACGACAGCGACCTCGACTTCTGCGAGGATCTCGCGTCTAAGGTGGGCGTGGGTGCCGTGCCCGGCTCGAGCTTCTTCCGCGAGCCCGTCAACCATCTGATTCGCTTCCACTTTGCCAAGCGAGACGAGACGCTTAACGCGGCGCTGGAGAACCTCAAGTCGCTACGTGATAAAATCAAGCCGCGCGGGTAAGGGCGGCCCGGCAACTAAAGCAACCAAAGAAGCCCCGTATCGCCCACCGCGTTGCAGGGCTTCTTTTTATAGCGCTTTTTTAATTTATTTAGAGCACTATATTTTAGTCACGGAGCAACTCGCCCAAGAGAGAGGGACGCTATGGCAGAGCAACAGCTTATCGGAGCGCTCGAGGCCGGCGGCACCAAGATGGTCTGCGCCACGGGCTATGCAGACGGTACGGTCCTGGAGCGTGAGCAGATCGCGACCACGACCCCGCAGGAGACCGTTGAGGCCGTCAATGCATGGTTTGCCGACAAGGGCATCGCCGCGCTGGGCATCGGCGCCTTTGGCCCCACCGCGGTCAACCCTGCCTCGCCCCAGTACGGTAAGATCTTGGAGACGCCCAAGACCGCATGGCGTTACTTTGACCTACTGGGCACCATCCAAAACGAGCTCAAGGTCCCCTGCGGCTACGATACCGACGTCAACGTCGCCTGCTTGGGCGAGGTCACTTTTGGTTGCGCCCAGGGCCTCACCGACGTGGTCTACCTGACCATCGGCACCGGCGTGGGCGCCGGCGTGCTCTCGGGCGGTAAGCTCGTGCACGGCATGATGCATCCCGAGGCCGGCCACATCCTGGTCACGCGCGACCCGCGCGACACCATCGGCGAGCATAGCGCCTGCCCCTTCCACGACAACTGCCTCGAGGGCCTCATCGCCGGCCCTGGCGTTAAAAAGCGCTGGGATGGCAAGAGCGCCGGAGACATGGCCGATGACCCGGAGGCCATGGACCTGCTCGCAGGCTATCTGGCGCAGGCGCTCATGACCTACACGCTGTGCTACGCACCGCAAAAGATCATCATCGGCGGCGGCGTGGCCGACCACACCCCCATCGTGCCGCTCGCACGCAAAAAGTGCGCCGAGATGCTCAACGGCTATATCGTCACGCCCGAGGTCAACGATATCGACACCTACATTGTCAACAACAGCCTCGAGGGCAAGCAGGGCATCATGGGCTGCCTGGCCCTGGGTGCCGCCGCGCTTCAGCAGTAGGCGCGCCAATGGGGCGCCACGACGTCCAGCAATCCCATCCTACGGAATAACGCCGCCACGCCCTGTATAAGCCCCAAAACAAAGAAAGGCCGCCTAGGACCAAGCAATGTGTCCTAGGCGGCCTTTTTAGCACATATGAGCGATCGTAGAAGATATCTAAGCACAACGCCCGTCATCGCTCCGCAGCAGTCGATCATCACATCAGTAATCATACCGGCGCGACCGGGCACAAAGAGCTGAATCGTCTCGTCAATCGAGGGGATCAGCAGTAGGAAAACCGCCGTGGGAAGCAATACGTCAAAGGTGCGACGGCCCTCGATATCAAAAGCGTGCGTCGCCAGAATGCCGAGCACCATGTACTCGGTAAAATGCGCGCACTTGCGAACAACAAAGTTGGTCACCCATTCATATGGAAGTCCCACGCCGTGCAGGAAACCGCGGATAGCTTCCATGACCGTTAGGCTCAGCGAGCCCGACCCCGAGCCGGGAACCAGCGAATTGCCCCAGATCAAGAGCGCCATCAGGCAGGTTACAACCGCCCATTTTCGATTGATCTTAACCATGCAGAAGTTATGCCTCCGCGCGGAGCGGCGCGAAGCTGGCGGTACCGCCCTCGATAACGCTCAGATAGGCACGGCCCGTACGCTTGGCGGTAGAGGACTGCAGGCGCTCGATCTCTTCCTCGAGGATCTGATTGACGCGCTCGTGACGACGGTTTTCCATAATGCCGGCGGCAATAGCCTCGGCCCGCTCGATGCTCTCGCGCGAGATACGGGCAGTATCCTCGGGGAACACAGCGCTGTGACGGCCGACATAGGCGGGGGCAGCAGGCTGAGGGGCAGCGACGGGAGTGGGGGCTGCAACAGTAGCAGGCTCGTCAATCTCATCCAGGATCGCGGTGGCGGCGGCCCACATGTCCTCGTGGCCCGAGTAATCGGCCATGGGAACATCAACCTCGAGCGAGGCGTCCGGAAGGTCGCCGGTGTCGATGCGATCT
>CAJMOL010000183.1 GCA_905215095.1 uncultured bacterium
CCAACGACCTCACCCAGACCACCTTCGGCTTCTCCCGCGACGATGCCGAGGCCAAGTTCATCCCGCTGTACATGCACAAGAAGATCTTGAAGGACAACCCTTTCGAGACCATCGACTCGGCGGTACTCGAGCTGGTGCGCATGGCTGTCGAGAAGGGCCGCGACACCAACCCCGACATGCACTTTGGCGTGTGCGGCGAGCACGGCGGCGACCCCAAGTCCATCAAGGGCCTGTTCAACGTGGCCGATGTGGACTATGTGTCCTGCTCGCCCTACCGCGTACCCCTCGCACGCCTGGCTGCCGCCCAGGCCAAGCTCGAGGCGAAGCGCTCCGCCTAACGTTTTTGGTATAGACGCCTAGCGTAGCCCCCTTCCTGCCGCCCGTCTCATTCGTGAGGCGGGCGGTTGTCATGTGCGGGTTTTGTCTTTTTGTCTGCGTAAAAAATTGTTCTTGCAGCAGAAACCCGCGCGTGTATACTCAGATACGTTTGTTCAACTACGTGCCGGCCAAGGTGGTACGGCACCTCTAGAAGAGTAAGGAATTGCACATGGATTACATCCGCGCAATCGAGCGCCAGCAGATCCGCGAGGACATCCCGCAGGTTCGCGTTGGCGACAACGTCAAGGTCCACTACCGCATTAAGGAAGGCGACCGCGAGCGCATCCAGGTCTTCCAGGGCGACGTCATCCGCATGGCTGGTGCCGGTTCCCGCGAGACCTTCACCGTCCGCAAGATTTCCTTCGGTGTCGGTGTCGAGCGTACCTTCCCGCTTCACAGCCCCAAGATCGGCAAGCTCGAGGTTGTCCGTCATGGTCGCGTCCGTCGCGCCAAGCTGTACTACCTCCGCGACAAGGTGGGCAAGGCTGCTCGCATCCCCGAGAAGCGCTAAGAAGATCGCAGCGTCTGTCCACTCGTTTGGACACAAGGGTCACCTTCGGGTGGCCCTTCTTTTTATCTGATTTGCATGCAAGGAGGGCCTGGTATGGCCAACATGACGAGCTCGGTTTCGGCATCGCAGGTTGCCGGTGAGTTGGCGAGCGCAACGTTTGAGGAGATCCCCGCCCTCGTGGAGCATTATCGCGAGGACCCGCGCCAGCAGGTGATCAAGGCTTGCGAGCGTGCCCTCAAACGCCATGCCAAAGAGCTTGCCGAGCGCGAGCGCGTCAATGGCATGTATGAGCTGATGCACGAGCTGGGTGGCGACGGCGTTGTCGTGGGCGTGGATGAGGTCGGGCGCGGTTCGGTTGCCGGTCCTCTGACAGTGTGTGCCGTGTGCCTGCCTATGGAGCCGCGCGTCTGGGGCATCAACGATTCCAAAAAGCTGACGCCTGCCCGTCGCGAGTTACTGGCCGTAAAAATCGCCGAGGTGGCGACGGCCATCGGTTTTTGCCATATCGCGCCGGAGGCTATCGATGATATGGGCATGGCGCGTGCCATTCGTGCCGCTGTCGCGGGTGCCGTGGCCGATACGGGCCTTGAGCCGGATTGCGTGCTTATGGATGGCAACCCGTTGGGCGCCGTTCCTAACGAGCGCGACGTGGTCAAGGGCGACGCCAAGATCGCCTGTATCGCCGCGGCGTCCATCATGGCCAAGGTCACGCGTGACGAGATGATGGTCGAGTACGATGCCGAGTATCCCGAGTACCATCTGGCGGAGTCGAAGGGCTATGCGAGTCCCGAGCACATCGAGGCCATTCGCAAACACGGACTTTGTCCGCTGCACCGCGTGAGCTTTTGCGGAAACTTTTTGCAGACCGAGCGGCTTTTCTAGGTCAATTGTGAAGACAGGGACTTCTGGAGTTTTATAAACCAGCTGGTAGCGGGCCGAGTGCGACGCGATTGTTGCGCACGGCCCGTTTTTTGTCGGCATTTGGTCAGCTTTTGGTTTGCTTCCGGTACTTACCCGCATGAAAGGTGCCCTCATCATCGGGGCAATGCAGTGTGCGGGAAAGGAGACCCCATGTGTGCCGCAAGCAAAAAGAGCAAGACGCAGCAGCTCAAGGAACGTTGGGAAGACGGCGAGCTCGACTGCGGGGCGATCACGCCCGAGTTTATCAAGGCACTCAGTCCCCGCGAGCTCGGTATGCTGGGTGAGCTGATTACCATCGATTACTTTAGCGAACGCGGCTACACCTTGCTCGAGCAGGGCTATCGTTGTGCCGAGGGCGAGGCCGACCTGGTGCTGCTCGATGAACTCGACGACGTCGTGGTGATGGCTGAGGTCAAGACGAGACGTGTCGCCGTGGGCTGCAACACACGGGTCTTTCCGGAGGAAGCCGTAGATGCCCAAAAACAGCGTCGGTATCGTCGCATCGCAAGCTGCTACCTTATGGAGCACTATCCGCTCAAGGCGATTCGTTTCGATGCCGTTGGCGTCACCATTCGCGGCGGGCATATTGCCGAGATCGAGCACCAGTACAACGCGTTCGATTGGCAGGTGTCGTGATGGCGTACGAGACATTTGCCGTTCACGCGGCCTGTATCCGCGGCGTTGAGGCGATTCCCGTCACCGTTGAGGTCTCGCTTGCCGGTGGCGTTCCGGGTATCCAGATGCTCGGCATCCCCAGCATGGAGGTGATGGAGTCGCGCGGGCGTATTCGGTGCGCCATGCGCTCGGCGGGCTTTGAGATTCCGCGCTCGGGCATTACCGTCAACCTGGCGCCCGGTGATATCCGCAAAACCGGCAGTGGTTTTGACCTGCCGATAGCCATCGCCGTGCTGGCTGCCGATGGGCAGATTCCCCGCGATAACCTCGATCGCTGCCTTATCGCCGGCGAGCTTGGCCTGGACGGTACGGTGCTGCCAGTCAAGGGCGAGGTAGCGTTTCAGCTGCTGGCACGCGACATGGGGCTCTCCTTTATCGCCGGCAGGTCCGACCAGCATGTGCCGCTCGCGGGTGTGGACTGCGGATTTATCGATCACCTGTCTCAGCTTGCCCAGGGTATGGGCGATGCCGCGCGGCATTATCTGGATTCTGAAGTGCTAGAGGCCACTTTTGAACCTGAGCTCGACTATGCCGACGTGCTGGGGCAGGAGGTTGCCAAGCGCGGCATGGCGCTTGCGGCGGCAGGGGAGCTCGGTTTACTCATGATCGGCTCTCCGGGATCGGGCAAGACCATGCTTGCGCGCCGCATGACGGGGATCTTGCCTGAGCTTTCCGTCGAGGATCAGCAGGAGGCGTTGTGCATCCATTCGGTCTTGGGTGAGAACATCGATGGCCTGCTTGCAGGTCATCGGCCGTTTCGAAGCCCGCACCACAGCATCTCGACTGCGGGCCTTATCGGCGGCGGTCGTCCGGTGCACCCGGGCGAGATCAGCTTGGCGCATGGCGGCGTGCTCTTTTTGGACGAGCTTGCCGAGTTTCCCACGGGTGTGCTGCAGACGCTGCGTCAGCCCATTGAACGCGGCTATGTGAGGATCGTACGCGTCGACGGGGCCTTCACCTTCCCGTCGCGCTTTCAGCTGCTCGCTGCGAGCAATCCCTGCCCCTGCGGTTTTTTGGGTGATCGTGAGGTGCCCTGCCGCTGCTCGGCTTCGATGGTCGAGCGCTACCGGTCCAAGTTGCGCGGTCCTTTAGCCGACCGTATCGACATGATGATTGATGTGACCCGGCCCGATCCTCCGGTGATTATCGAGGGCGCGGAGGGCATGTCTTCGGCCGAGCTGCGCGACTACGTGGTGCGTGGACGCGCCTTTCGCGCCTGGCGCGAGTCCCGTATGGACGATGCGGATGCCGAGGCCGAGGATGACGAGACGCGGTCCATTGACGGCGTCGTTTCGACCTTTGAGCTCGATGATGCTGCCGAGAAATGCGTACTCGGCCTGTCGAAGCGCACGCATCTCACAGGGCGTGGCATCGTGCGCTTGGTTCGCATTGCGCGCACGATTGCAGACGTCGCCGAGAGCGAGCAAGTGACGCAGGATCACGTGCTCGAGGCGGCGATGTACCAGGGAAGGAGGGACCAATGATGGCCGAGGGGACCTTTGAGCTGCATCCAGGTGATGCGTTGTATCCCGAGACCGTTTTGGAGCTTTCTGATGTACCCCAGACGCTTTATGTGCGCGGCAA
>CAJMOL010000184.1 GCA_905215095.1 uncultured bacterium
ATTTCGTTTTCTTGCTGTTGATCAGACACAGTGTTTGCTCAACTTTCTTTTCAAGCCCTGTGATCACATGCTCCCTGCATAAACCTTCAGGGCGGCTAAACAGTCTAGCTCCGTCAAATACCGACGGACATCATTGATCTGTATCGAGATGATTGCGTCATATACGCAGCGTTAGTGTAACACAACCGCAACCACCTGCAACTTAGTCATTGGACGTTCTTAAACGCCCAGTCATCAGGGACACTCTCCCTCAAAAGCGCCTTGAAATGTCGCGCCAGAGGAGTGAAGCCGTGGCATCCGGAATAGCCGCGCCACGTAACGCGCCTATCTACTACGTTTGACCCGCGACCCCTGACCATCCCCTCGATCTTCCTAAAATCGCAAGCCCGCTACCTGCGGTTTTAATATCGCACCTTTAATCATGGTTCGGGGTATGCGACTAAACGTAGTAGATAAGCCCGATTCGTGGCGGACGGTTTCGCATCGCTCCCCCCCCCGGACAAAAATAATCCGTTTTCCTCCGTCCCCAAGGGGTCGTTTTCAAAACGATAGCGGATTACGGTGCAAGAACGGCACAAGCCAACCATACCCTGCATTTTCAAGAAACAATAAACCGTCTACCTGCGGTTTTAATTTCGCTATTGGCGCCATGGTCGCCAGTTGGCGATTCAGCCCCGTAAACCGGTATAGTTGCGTTTTTGTAGCATTTTCCAACACGCCAAAAAGCCCCGTCAAACGCAAAAAGCCCGACCTCCGCGATGGAGATCGGGCTTTCAAGGCTCAGTTAAACCAAACCTGCGCGGTCAAATGACCCGCAGATTACATCTGCTCGGGAGCGGAGACACCAACAAGGGTGAGCACCAGGGCGAGCGTCACGCGGACGGCATCGCAGGCGGCCAGACGGGCGCGCGAGAGCTCGGGGTCGACGGGACGGCCCTCGCTCGGCAGGACCTGGCAGGCAGCGTAGAAGCTGTGGAAGTCGCCGGCGAGCTCCTCGGCAAAGTGCGTCAGGCGGAACGGAGCGCGGTCGCGAGCGCAGCTGGCGATGAGGTCGGTGAGCTCGTTGAGCTTGCGCGAAAGGGCGAGCTCGGTCGGGTCGGTCAGCAGCGAGTAATCGACGTTCTCACCGATGGCCTTGGCGGCGACGGCCTTCATGCCCATCTCAGCGGCCTGCTCAGCGGTAACGTCTGCGGCACGACGCAGGATGGAGCACACGCGAGCGTGAGCGTACTGCACGTAGTACACCGGGTTGGAGTTGTCGCGCTTCTTAACGGCTTCGATGTCGAAGTCGACCATCTGGTTGGAGCTCTTGGAGATGAGCGTGTAACGAGCGGCGTCGGAACCGACCTCGTCGACGAGCTCCTGCAGGGTCACCATGGTGCCCTTGCGCTTGGACATACGGACGGGCTTGCCGTTGCGCAGCAGGTTGACGAGCTGGCCCAGCAGAACCTCAAACTTGCCGGGATAGCCAAGAGCGTCGCAGACGCAGCGGACGCGCTCGATGTAGCCGTGGTGGTCGGCGCCCCAGATGTCGATGACGTGGTCGACGCGCTGGAACTTATCCCAGTGATAGGCAACGTCGGAGGCGAAGTAGGTGTACTCGCCATCGGACTTGATCAGGACGCGGTCCTTGTCGTCGCCCAGGTCGGTGGAGCGGAACCACAGGGCACCGTCCTTGGTGTAGAGGTAGCCCATCTTGTCGAGCTTCTCAAAAGCGCGGTCGACGGCGGAAGTGCCGACAGTCTCGCCCTCGGTGTCCTTCACATACAGCGAGCGCTCGGAGAACCAACGATCGAAGTCGCAATTGACGGCGTGGCAGAGGTCGCGCATGTTGTCGACCATCTTTACGTAGCCGCGCTCGCGGAAGCTCTCCATGCGCTCCTGCGGATCGGCGTTGACCCACTTATCGCCGTCGGTGCGCCAGAACTCGGCAGCCTCGTCGATGATGTAGTCGCCGCCGTAGGAGTCCTTGCCCAGAGTCTCGGCAAAGTTGTCCTGATACGGATGGGTCTCGGGATGCTCGTCGCTCTCGTCGGCAACAAAGGCGTCGCGGTCGGCGATCAGAAGCTTGTGAGCCTCGTCGATATCCACGCCCTGCTTGGCGATGATGTCGGCAAGCTGCATATAGCGCGTGCTGATGGAGTTACCGAAGGTGTTCATCTGAGAGCCGTGGTCGTTGATGTAGAACTCACGCTGGATGTCGTAACCGGCGTGGTCCATAACACGGCAGAGGGAGTCGCCCAGCGCGGCCCAGCGGCCATGGCCGATGTGCATGGGGCCGACGGGGTTGGCGGAGACGAACTCGACCTGGGTCTTCAGGCCGCCACCGACGTTGGACTTAGCGAAGTCCATACCCTTCTCGCGGGCCTCGCCAAAGATGGCGTTCTTGACGGCGACGGAGAGGTAGAAGTTGATGAAGCCAGGACCGGCGATCTCGACCTTCTCGATCGCGGGGTCCTCGGGCATATGGGCAACGACGGCCTCGGCAATCTTGCGCGGGGCGCAGTGGGCCAGCTTGGCGGACTTCAGGGCCATGGTGGAGGTCCACTCGCCATGAGAAGTATCAGCCGGTCGCTCGATAGCGCAATCGTCAAGTTCAAATGCGGAAAGGTCGCCGGCCTCCTGGGCCGCAGCAAGCGCAGCGCGTACCAGCTCTTCAATCTTCTCGGGCATAGATCCTCCTTGTGTTAAAGCCCCCGAGCTCTTGGTCACTCGTAGGGCAAAAGCCAGAGTTTGTAGCACTCTATCACAAGCGACGGGCACTGTCGCAGGGTAAAGCCAATCGATATTGCATATGCACAAAATTGACTACAGCTTGTATGGAGTCACTCAAAGATGCCGGTCTGCCTGCAGATTATGCAAGCGTTGAAAATGCATAAAGGTGTGAATGAGCTGCGTCTGTTATCGAATACTCTTACCTATCGGAGTTGTGTGCTTTTCCTGCATAAAGTAAGGGTTCGCGCACGTCAGCGTGTTATTCTAGACATACGTAAATTCGTATAAGTTGGAGGTAGCATGTTCTCAATCGGTCAACACGTCATTCATCCGGGTCAGGGAGTCTGCACCGTCGTCGGTTTTAGGGACGACACACCGCAGCCCATGCTGCTGCTCGAGACCAAGCAGGGACATGCGCAGACGATTCTCATGTACCCCGTGGCGCAGGCCGACCGTTTGCACGCCGCTATCTCGCAGCAAGATGCCGAGCACCTGCTGAGCCACTATGACGAGCTGGAGTGCGACACCTTCACCGAGCGCAACAGCTCACTTGAGGAGACGCACTTTAAGCAGCAGCTCAAGCTGGGTGCGCCCGAGACGGTCCGCGTGGCGAAAACCATGATGCACCGTATTCGCCAGGCCGAGGAAGCAGATAAAAAGCCAAGCTCTTACTACATGCGCGTACTCAAGGAAGCCAAGCGCCGCTCCATCGAGGAGTTCGCCGTGGCCCTGGGCGTCACCGAGGAGGACGCCGAAGCCCGCCTAGCCCAAGCCGCCCTCAACTAACCAATCCGCGCCAAAAACCACCACAAAGGGAACAGGCACCTTTGTGGTGGTTTTCTTGTTCTAGTAGTATTCATTCTTATCGATACCCACGAGCACAAGGAGTCTCCTATGGCAGAGCCGCTTACCGCCGGAATCACCCGCGACCGCGCGTTCGAACTGCTCAACGAGCACAACAAGGACCCGTTCCACATCACCCATGGCGAGACGGTCGAGGGCACTATGCGCTACTTTGCGCGCGAGTTCGACCCCGAGAACGAGGAGTTTTGGGGCATCGTCGGTCTGCTGCACGACCTGGATTGGGAGGAGCATGAGGACGACCCCATGAACCACACCATCTATGCCGCCGAGATTCTTGAGGGCGAAGGTGCGTCTCCCGAGCTCATTCGCGCCATCCAGACGCACACCTCCGACTTCAACACCTCGCTGCCCAAGCCCGAGCTGCAGATGGAAAGGATCCTGTTTGCCTGCGATGAGCTCACCGGCCTGATCGGCGCTGCAGTCATCATGCGCCCGAGCAAGAGCGTTATGGACTTTACGACCAAGTCGCTCAAGAAGAAG
>CAJMOL010000185.1 GCA_905215095.1 uncultured bacterium
ATGGCATTGCCGCACATTTTTCCTTCGCTGCCGTCCAGGTTGAACATACGCATTTTGCCGTCGGCCACATCGGAGGGGCACACCAGGATCACGCCGTCGCCGCCGAGCGCGATAACGGTGCGATAGCCCGTTGCCTGGGCGGCCAGCTCGTTGGCGTGTCCCATGCGCTCGGTTAGCACCAAGTCAAACTGGGATGCGCGTGCAGTCATGTCCAAAAAGCGTTGCAGGCGCTCGGCAACTTCGTGCGCCGCACCCGACTGGGCGGCGGGGTTGGCGATGATGAGCGTGCGACCAAAATCAGTTGCGTGCATGGGGCGACTCCCGGCGTGTGGCATGACAGTGCGGTCGCGCTCAGGTCGAATTGCCCCCGATTGTGGCTGCACGGCGAATACTTACGTCTACTCTATCAGGTCGTTGTGGCGCTCGATAGCATCCGCTACCGTACCGCCCTCATCCACAATAAGCGAACGACGCTTGGGTGAGATAATGCGCTGGGCGGGGTACACGCCGCGGTGGCCGCCGACGAGATAGCTGATAAAGGCCACGATGACAAAGAACCCGGCGGCCGTGCCGTGGAACAGATCGATGGCCATCATGCAGGTGGTGATGGGCACGTTGAGGCCGGCGCAGAACACGCCGAGCATACCCAGCGCTGCCAGAAAGCTGGGGTCGATTCCGACGAGGCAACCGATCCAGCCGCCGAGCGCCGCACCGATACCAAACAGGGGCGTGACCTCGCCTCCTTGGAAGCCGGCGCCCAGGGTGAGCGCCGTCACCACGAGCTTGATGGCTGCGTCGGCAAGGGTCGTGTTACCGGCGAACCCGGCACCCGAGAGCCAGGTGGCAAGGCCGGCATACTTCCAGGCGTCGAGCATCGCGTAGGCCGCGAGCACTACGAGCGCGCCCACGAGTGCGCGAGCAATATAGTTGGTGATAAAACGACCGTACAGGCTCTTGACGGTTCGAACCGACCAGGCAAAGAGGCATGCCGTCAGACCGAAGATGATGGCGCTGATAACAACGATGACAACCGTCCGTGGTGTCATGTTGGGAACGCTGACGATAACATTCGCCTCGTACTCGGTACCCAGGGCGAGTGATGTAAAGTAGCCGGTAAACGAGGCGACCAGGCAGTAGATGCCCGCGGTGTAGTCGATCTTGCCGATAAAGCACATCTCCATGCCAAAGAAAGCTCCGGCAAGGGGCGAACCGAATACGGCGCCAAAGGCCGACGAGATGCCGGCGAGCATGAGGTCGTGGTGGTCATGCTTTTTGAGGTGGGCGAGGCTCGAGATGTTGCTGGCGATGGTGCCGCCAATCTGTACCGCGGCACCCTCGCGACCGGCCGATCCACCCGTTAGGTGCGTGAGCGTGGAGCAGACGAAGGTGAGGACGGCCATGCGCATATGGATGAGGCGTGTGCCCAGAGCGGAGTCGATGACCAGGTTGTTTCCGCGTTTGGCGGCAAGACCGTGGTTTTTGTACACCCATGCGGTGGCTACGCCCACAACGGGGAGCAGCGCGTAAATCCACGCATGGTGCTCGCGATAGTCGGACGCGATATTCAACGAGGCCAAAAACGCCCAAGCGGCAACGCCCATGGCGAGCGATACGATGACGACGAGTACGAGCAACTTGGCGCTCGCGAGTAGGTTGCGGGCGTTGCGGCGCGTGTCGGCAGCCAAGAGATGCTCGGAGCGGGTAAGTTGATGCCTGCCTGCCGTGATGACGTCGTTAAGGGAGAAAAAGCCGCCGTCGTCGAGCGGCTGGGAATGATCCTGCGTTTCGTTTGCGCTTTCGGGTTTGTCGTTATGAGCCATACGTTCCTCTTTTAGGTTGCAACGCAAGCATTATAAAACGCGGTAAACGCGATGAGCCGGTGGGTCGGTATCCATTCTGTTTCGCGGCCTGCAACCGACAGGTGTATTTGCGGGTACAGGCCAAGTCGCGGTAGTGCGACGGGGGATTATACTGAGACAAGCATAAAGAATCGGCGCCCCTGTTGTGCGCCGTGGCATTAAGAGGTGCATATGGCAGAGAAGCTCATTCCGTTGGAGGACGCGCAGTCGATTGTTCTGTCGCACGTTGCTCCGACCGATCTCGTCGAGATTCCCGTGTGGCAGGCGGCTGGTTTTCCCTTGGCCGAGGACGCGGTGGCCGATATCGACATCTCGCCGTTTGCCAACAGCGCTATGGACGGATATGCCGTGCGCTCGGCGGACTTGGCGCAGGCATCTGGCGAGGCGCCGGTGACGCTCGACGTTATCGGACACGAGGCCGCGGGCCATGTGTTTGAGGGTGTGGTCGGCGCGGGCGAGACGGTCCGCATCATGACGGGCGCGCCGGTACCCGAGGGTGCCGATGCCGTGGTGAAGTACGAGATCGTCGATGTGCTCGACGGTGACGGCAACGAGGGCTCGCGTGTGGGGTTCTCGGCGCCGGCCAAGGTGGGGGAGAACGTTCGCTCTGCCGCCGAGGAGGCCCATGCCGGCGATATTGTGATGCACGCCGGCGAGGCCGTGGCTCCGGCAGGCGCCGGCCTGCTGGCAAGCGCCGGTTATGCGAGCGTGAAGGTGCATGCCGCCCCGCGCGTGGGCATTATCTCGCTGGGGACGTAACTGGTCGCGCCGAGTGAGCTGCCGGCGCGCGGGCAGATTCGCGACTCCAACTCGTCCGCGTTGATGGCCGAGGCACTCGATGCCGGCGCCGAGCCTGTGTTCTTTGGCATTGCGCCCGATGATGAGCAGGTGATTGCCGAGCTGGTACATCGTGCCGTGCAGGAGTGCGATTTTGTCATTACGAGCGGTGGCGCCTCGGCGGGTGATTACGATTTCGTGACGGCGCTCGTCCGGCGCGAGGGCGAGGTGCTGTTTGACCGCATCTCGATGCGTCCGGGCAAGGCCATCACGTTTGGCTTGCTCGGGGGTAAGCCCTACCTGGGACTTTCAGGCAATCCGGCCGCGGCGTATGTGGGCTTTGAGATGCTCGCCCGCCCCGCGATCCGCAAGATGCGCGGCTTTGCCGAGGGTACGCGTCCCGTGCAGCAGGCGATATTGACGCACGGCGTGAAGAAGCGCCAGGACCGACGCTTCTTCGATCGCGCCACGGTTTTGCGCGACCCCGAGACCGATGAGCTGCTGGTGACCGAGGCCAAGACGCAGAATTCGGCGCTGCTCGGCACGATGCAGCGTGCCAACTGTCTGCTGCGTATTGACGAAGGGCCGTGTGAGCTCAAGGCAGGCGACGTCGTGGATGTCGTGCGTGTCGACCTGCCTGAGGGCACGGTGCTATAGGAGGAATGCTATGGAGCTGAAGATTTCGATTGTGACGTGCTCGGATACGCGCGATCTTGCCCAGGACGAGGCTGGAGCTGCACTCGAGGAACTTATCGAGGCGCAGGGCTGGACGGTCGCCTCACATGTGGCCGTGCGCGATGACGTCAGCGAGATTGGTGATGCCATTGTGGAAGCCGCCGATGAGTGCCACGCCAATGTCGTGCTCACCTGCGGCGGCACGGGTCTTTCGATGCGCGACGTGACACCCGAGGCGACGCGTGCCGTCTGTGACCGCGATGTGCCGGGTATTGCAGAGGCAATCCGTGCGTACTCGATGACCAAGACGCGCCGCGCTATGCTCTCGCGTGCTATTTGCATGCAACGAGGTCATACACTTGTCGTAAACTTTCCCGGTTCCACGAAGGCCGCCCGCGAAAGCTGGGAGGCCATAGCGGACCAGCTGGAGCACGCGGCTCAGATGACAGCGGGCGGCGGACATACCAACTAAGCTATTTACCTGCGGTGGGGCGACCTTATCGGTCGCTCCGCTTTTGTTTTCCGCCGAATCGACGCCGAGGTGTACGGTAACTCGAAACTATATTCTCAGGCGAGAATAATTTCTCACTAACATTATTCGCGCAAAAGTATAATCTGATTGCAGATTAAAGCCCGCGGTGGGGTGCCCGGGCACAAGGTCCGAAAGGGTTGAACATGTTCGATATGGTTTCACGCCGCGGTTTTGTCTCGCTTTCTGCTGCCGCTGCCGCCGGCCTTGGCCTTG
>CAJMOL010000186.1 GCA_905215095.1 uncultured bacterium
GGTCGAGCCGCTGGCGAGCATGATTCGCAAAGCTTACGCCCAAGGCGAGAAGCGAGGTTTCGCCGGGTACGACGAAGGGAAGCCCGTGACCCCGGAGCAGGTGCGCGCCGCGCTCGAGGCCAAGGCGGCGGGGACGCTCGCGACCACGGCGATGCTGTACTCCCATCGCGACATCTACGAGCTCCTTGTGTTCCGCTCCTACGGCACCCCCTACGAGCACTTCCTTGACTGGCTCGTCGACGAGGAGGACAGGACCACCCTCCGCGTTCTCGAGCTGATCCACGGCGCAGAGAAGGCTCGAACCGTCATCTCGAAAGAGTCTCTCCACATCGTCAACCACGCGTTCTACAGCGCCCTTTCCGAGAATATCATCCACGCGAAGAGCGTCGAGGAGCTCAACGCGACGACCGAGGTCATTTCAACGTTCTTCAATGCGGGCTGGGAGAAATATCGCACGCTTTGACGGCTCTTTCTTTTTTTGCGTCAAAGATAACTAAGTCATTATTAACCGAAACTATACTTGAGGTGGTGCCCATGGCAGAGACAAGCGAACAAGACCGGCAACGGGATGAAGCGGGGCGGGAGGCTATCAGGCGCCTGTCTTGCCCCGTCAAGGGACGCGTCATGCTGGCGCAGGCGTTCACGGTGCTCTCGGCGCTTTTATCCTTTGCCCCGTATTTGGCTTTGGTATGGCTGGGAGACCTATTTCTGGCGGGGGAAGGCCCGCTCGCGCAGGCCGATGCCTCCAAGGTGCACGAAATTGCCCTCCTCCTCGTCATGGCGTTCCTCTCGCAGCTGTTCTTTCGCGCTCTTGCGCTCATCATCACGCATTTTGCCGATATGAAACTGCGCTACGTCATTCGCAAGGGTATCGTTGAGCGGTTGAGCCGCGCGCCTCTTGCTTGGTTTAGCGCTACGGAATCCGGCAAGGTCAGAAGCGCTGTGCAGGATGACACGAAGACGGTCCACACCGTCATCGCACACGGACCGGTCGACCGTCTTAACGGCGTTTTGCAGCCGATGGTTCTTCTGGCTTTCATGTTCTGGATCAATTGGCGCTTGGCGCTCATCGGCATCGCCACGATCCCCTTCTATTTCCTGCTGCAGGCGCTCTCTATGAAGGATATGGGACCGAAAACCGCCGAGATGAACGGGCACCTTGCACAAGTGTCCTCGACGATGGTCGAGCTCGTGTCCGGCATCAAGGTGGTCAAAGCGTTCGGAAAAACAGGAGAGGCGCATCGTAATTACGCGGACGCCGCATCGGCATTCTCGCAGTCGTACTGGGACTGGTGCGCCCCGCTCATCGGGCTTTGCTCGATTGCCGGCGAGCTCATCTCCTCCCCCTTGCTGCTGCTGATCAACCTCTGCGGCGGCGCGCTTGTCATGGGGGCAGGGTTGGCCAGCCTCCCCCAGGTTCTCGCGTGCGCGCTGATAGCCATCGTGCTTCCGACCGCCATCAGCGCTGTCGCCAACAGCACGTGGTCGTACCAGATGGCCGGCGCTGCCGCAGTCAGGCTGTGCGAGATTCTGGACACGCCGTCGATTCCCGAGCCGAAAACCCCAAAGAAGCCCGACGGGGTCGTCGTTGAGGTGAACGACGTATCGTACTCCTACGGCGATACCCAGGCCTTGCGCGGTGTCAGTCTTGTCCTTAATCCCGGTACCACGACGGCGCTCATCGGCCCGTCAGGCTCGGGTAAGTCGACGCTCGCCACACTCATTGCACGCTTCGACGACCCGGAAAGCGGCTCCATCCGTCTCGGCGGCGTCGATCTGAGAGACATCTCCTCCCGTGACCTCTACAACACGGTTTCGTTCGTGCTCCAGGACCCGATGCTGATCAACGCCTCCATCGGAAGAAACATTTCTTTAGCTAAGCCGGAGGCTTCCCTGGAGGAGATTCGGGAGGCTGCCCGTACGGCGCAGATCGACGATTTCATCATGTCGCTGCCCAAGGGATACGACAGCGTTTTGGGAACGGACTGCTCGCTCTCAGGCGGCGAGAGCCAGCGCGTGAGTATAGCGCGTGCCCTTTTAGCCGACACGCCGATCCTCATCATGGATGAGGCCACCGCTTTTGCCGACCCAGATTCGGAGCTCGAGATCCAGAAAGCACTAAGTTCCTTGGTCGAAGGCCGAACGGTTCTGGCCATCGCCCACCGGCTCAACGCAATCCTAGGCGCCGATCAAATTGCCGTGTTGGAAGAAGGTAAGATCGTCGCCCTTGGAACGCATGCGGAGATTCAAGACAACGAGCATTATCAGGCGCTTCTCAAGCAAGGAGGCCTCTGCGGCAGTGAAGAAGAGGGCGATGCAGATGAGTAATTCCAAACGCTTCTTACCGAGACTTCGTCGTTATATGGACGAGGGTGATAGGCGCCAGCACCGTTTGGGAACTTTGCTCTACGCCCTTTCCGGCGTGATGTGCGGCATCGGTCTCGCCATCATGATGCCGGCGACCATGGCTCTCCAGTCCGGCGACCCCCAATGGGGCTTGACGTTTTGGGGCTGGGCAGTCGCGCTTGCGGCGGTGACAGTCGTCGGCTCAACAGCCTCGTTCTTCGGTACCAAGCTCAGCTATGCAGCGGGGTTAGGCTTCATGCGCAATATGCAGGTGGTCATCGGGAACAAGGTGTCGCGTTTGCCACTTGGCTGGTTTAAGGCGGATAGTGCCGGAAGGCTTTCGCGCATGGTTACGCAGGAAATGATCTCGACCGGACAGGCCGCTGCTCTTTATGTTGGCCAGCTTATAAAAAACGCTGCCGCCGCAATCGTGTTCTGTGCTGCCGTGTGGCTTTGGAGCTGGCAAATTGGAATCATGCTGACGCTTTCCATCCCAATCCTTTTCCTTCTTCTGCGCGTTTCACAGGCATGCGTCGGAAAAGGAAACGGGTTAGAGGATTCCGCCGAGCGGGACATCGCCGCGAGGATAGTCGAGTTCGCACGATGCCAGGGAGCCCTGCGCGCCTGCCGTGCGGGTGCCGACTATGCGGAGCTTGAGGATAGTTTCGTAGAAGGCAGAAAGCGGTCGGTCCGCGGCCTGTGGTGGAGCGCCCTCGGCGAAATCCTTTCCGGGGCGAGCGTGCAGATGCTCGTTGTGAGCATGATCATCGCGGTGAGCTACTTGGGTGCAAGCGGAAGCATCGGGGCGCTTGAAACAGTGGTCATGATCGGCGTCGCACTAAGGTTTACCACGCTCCTCAACGAGATCGCCTCAGCCCTATTCGGGATGGAGGACCGTCGGGCAATGCTCGACGGCATGGACGAGGTCGTCGAAGCGGCCGAGCTGCCGGTTGTGGACGCGTCGAAAGCTTGTCCGACCGACGCAAGCGTCCGGATGGGAGAGGTTCGCTTTTCCTACGTGAAGGAGAAGCCAATCCTTCGTGGAGTCGATCTCGACGTTCCGGAAGGCAGCATGGTCGCCATCGTGGGCCCGTCTGGCTGCGGCAAGACGACCATGCTCAAGCTAATCGCGCGTTTTTACGACGTCGACGACGGAGCGGTCAGGATCGGCGGCGTAGACGTCCGCGATATGACGACAGAGGATCTTTTCGCTCGGGTGTCTTTCGTTTTCCAGGACGTCTATCTCTTTAACGACACGCTGCGAAACAACGTCCTTATGGCGAACCCGGATGCTTCGGAGGAGCAGCTTCGCGCGGTCGCTGACCTTGCCGGGGTGACGGAGGTCGTCGAGCGCCTTCCTGAGGGCTGGGAGACGCTGTGCGGCGAAGGGGGTCGCTCGCTTTCCGGCGGCGAGCGGCAGCGCGTTTCCATAGCCCGCGCGCTTCTCAAGCAAGCCCCCATCGTGCTCCTGGACGAGGCGACGTCGGCTCTCGATGCGGAAAACGAGAAGAACGTCGTTCGCTCAATAGAGACGCTCAAACGGCGCTCCACGCTCATCGTGGTCGCGCACAAGCTCGAAACCGTGCGCATGGCGGACAAGATCGTGGTCATGGATAGCTCGGGCAAGGTTGCGGAGACAGGGACGCACAACGAGCTGATCGCCCTCGAAGGAGAATACAAAGACTTCTGGGACAAGC
>CAJMOL010000187.1 GCA_905215095.1 uncultured bacterium
AGTCCCGGATGTGACAAAGGGGCAGTTCCTTTGTCACATTCATGAGCGTGGATTTTCTCCCGTTTAGAGCGTGGTTCGTGCGCCCACGAACCTACAGCTGCTCGAGCATGGCGGTGCAGCCGGCGATCACGTCGCGGTAGGTGGCATCGAAATTGCCGGTGTACCAGGGATCGGCCACGTTGCCGGGGCGATCAGTCCAATCGAGCAAGCGCGTAATCTTGCCGTCAGGGTCGTCGCCAAAGATGCGACGCAGGCCACGCGCGTTCTCAGCATCCATATAGACAATATGGTCCCAGTCGCCATACTCCGCGCGACGCACCTGACGTGCACGATGTGCGACGACGGGAATCCCGACTTCGCGCAGCTTGGCGACCGCGCCATGATGCGGCGGGTTGCCAATCTCCTCGGTCGAGGTCGCAGCGGAATCGATGACAAATTCGCCCTCGCGCCCGGCGCGGCGCACCAACTCGGTAAACACCGACTCAGCCATCGTCGAGCGACAGATGTTGCCATGGCAGATAAAAAGAACGCGTTGCACAGGGTTTCCTTTCTAGACAGGGCCGTACGGCCTGCGGTGGCACTGTAACACAGCCCTTTCCAATGAAGCCAACTGCGCAGAGTGGAGGATGACGCAGCTCACGCCCATCGTCTGATGTAAAGCGGGCAAAAACGTTTTCCACGAAGACAGGGGTGCTCAAGATTTCATGTGTTCCAGATACATGAAATCGAAGAAAAACGTGTATCTGAAATACACGAAATTGCACTGCTGAAGCTTCCAGGCGGATAAACACTACTTGTATGGGACGGTTTTCACCGGTTGCTCGCCACCTTGGGCTATGTTCGCTCCTATGCCTGCATCCGGAGCTGTGCTGATTGACGACGGCGCTCCCAGCGAGCCAGCTTAATCGTCACCAGCGTGAGGGCCCAGGCCACAAGCGAGAACGCGGCGCCCACTGCGCCCACGTACGCAATGCCAACGCTGCTTACCACGGCGCCGCCCACTGCGGTGCCAAACGAGATGCCGACGTTAAACGCCATGGGTTCAACCGAACTTGCGAGTACCATCGACTTGGGGTGGCGGCTGCGTGCCACATCCATAAAGTGTGTGATGCACGACACCGAGAACAGGTACATGAGCAGCGCCAAGCTAAAGACAAAGACCAGCGCGAGCGGCATGGTGCCGCCCAAAGCAAACAGCCCGAGTAACGCCGCAGCCTGCAGCACAAACGTCACAAGCAGCGCCTTCATGCCAAAGCGCGCATCGATCCACCCGCCCAGGATGTTCGAGATCAGGCAGAACACGCCGTAGGCCATGAGCGTGGTGCTGGCTTCGACCGTGCCCATGCCCAGCACCTGCTCAAGATAAGGCGTCACGTAGCCGTAGAACACATAGACCGAGCCCACGCCAAACAAAAAGATGAGCATGCCGGTGATGATGCTCGGCTCGCGCAGCAGCCCCGCCTGCTCGCGAAAGGTGGCAGGCTCGTCGGTTTGCCCAGCGCGCGGCATAAACGCCACGAGCGCTCCGCAGATCAAAACGGCAAAGGTCAGCGTGCCGTACATGGCCACGTGCCAATCGAGCGTGTCGGCCACAAACTTGCCGATCGAAGTCACAAAGACCATCGCCACGGAAAACGCACCATATACCACCGAGATTGCAAGTGAAGTTTGCTGCGGGGACAGAAGCTCGGGGATGTACGTCACACCCACGGCGAGCAGTGCGCCCGAGACGGAGCCCAGGATGATGCGCGAGATGAACAGCACCTGGAAGTTGGGCGTCAACGCCATGACCAGGTTGCCGAGCACAAAGACGATGCTGTAGCACACGAGCAGCTGGTAGCGGCGAAAACGCCCCGTGCTGAGCGCAAGCACCGGCGTGGCGATAGCGTAGACGAGCGCGAACACGCTGATGAGCTGGCCCGCGGTGGCAAGCGAGATGCCGAGCTCCGTCGCCAGGTCGCTCTCGATGCCGATGACCACGAACTCCGAGCAGCCGAGCGAAAAGCCTAACAACACGAGCAGCGCCAGGCAGAGCTTGGTGCGCGCGGGGGAGAGCGCGGCGGCGGTTGATGCTGTTGTGGACGAAGTTGCGGTGGTCAAGGCAGTTGCTCCCATGTTGCGTTATATGAGCTGGATTCAGTCCCTGCAACTCTACCAGAATGTGTCAGGTGCTCGCCCCCTTTGTCGCAGGCTGCGCTTGCCTGTATAGTCGCAATGCAGGCGAAGATGATCTCAGGTACATCGCGGGCGACAGGAGATCCCATGGGTATGCACACGACAAAGGTTGCAGTGGGCGAGGGCAAGTTTGCGCTCGAGGAGGCCCTCGAGGCCCCCTCCATTCGCGCTGCCCTCGCGATGTGACAAAGGGGCAGTCCGTTTGTCACATTCCATGCCTTAGAAACTTGCAAATTCTGCAAGTTTCTAAGGTAACATCTTATAAACTTGCAGAATTTGCAAGTTTATAAGATTTCATGTCTGGTCGGGCGCTAGGGAGACTCTATGGATATCGTTCGCCGAAGCCGTTATCTTGATCGACTCATTGCTTTTCAGGATACCGACCTCATCAAAATCGTGACGGGCATACGCCGTTGCGGCAAATCAACGTTATTGGACATGATGAGGGACTATCTGGCGCAACAGGGGGTGCCAGCCGAGCGTTTGCTGACCTTTAAGATGGAATCTCTAGAGTACGCGGGAATTACGGATTATCTGACGTTTTATCGTATGGTTCGGGAGCGCATCGACGGCATCGATCATCCCTACCTGTTCTTTGACGAGCTCCAGAATGTCGAAGGTTGGGAAAAGGCGGTCAACTCGCTCCGAGTGGATTTGCCGTGCGATATCTATGTCACGGGCTCCAATGCCTTTTTGCTATCGAGCGAGCTCGCAACGCTTATCTCGGGCCGATATGTCGAGGTCAAGATGCAGCCTCTCACGTTTAGCGAATATCTTGATTTTCGCTCGATTGATGCGGTCGCCGCTGAAGGGCTTGGTGAGAGGGTCGAACTTGTTTCCAAGACGGGCGATCGCCTTAATTCAAATACCGTGCTTGAGCAGTACATAACTTATGGCGGCATGCCGTTTCTGGCCCATGATGAGCCGAGACGTGAGCTGTGCCGCGACTATATCCGTAGCCTCTACCAGACGATCGTCGCGCGCGATATCCTGTCGCGTGCGACGCGTAGGGGTCGCGGAGCTATCACCAAGCGCGATGTTCTCGAGCGGCTCTGCGCGTATCTGGCAGACAACATCTCCAACCAAACCTCGGTCAACAAAATCGTAGGGACGCTCAACAAATCGGCGGGCGGTAAGACCAACGCATCGACGGTGTCGGCATATATTGACGCTCTGGAAGAGACGTACCTGTTTACCAAAGTAAAAAGGTATGACATCAAGGGGCGGGAGCTTCTTAAGACAGGCGGTAAATATTACATAGCTGATACGGGAATTCGCAGCTATCTTGACGGATATAGAGGTAGCGATAGCGGAAGGATGCTCGAGAACGTTATCTACAACCAGCTTGTATTTGAAGGATACGAAGTGTTTTGCGGCCATCTGCGCGCGGGGGAAATCGACTTTGTCGCAATCGGCGAGGGGTCGGACCGCAAATACATCCAGGTTACCGAACGGATCGATGCCGAGGCGACGAGGGAACGCGAGCTGCGACCGCCCAAGCTAAGCACGCTAGGAAAAATTCCTGATTCGTATGAGAAGATCCTGATTGTCAGGGATGGCGACCATCCAACGGACATCGATGGCATCAGAATCGTGGGGGCAGTCGACTTCTTGTTGAGAAATAAGATTACCCGCGGCTAAACGCAAATAGATCCGTTTCGATGCGACAAAGGAGCAGTCCTTTTTCGCGTTCCGTGCGAGCCCTCGTGCCGTCTGGGGGTATAAGGCTAGCAAGTGTTTATTTGCGAGGCCTAAGGGGCGCCCCGTATGGATATCGATAACTTTGAATGGTGGTATAGCGAGGGCGAGGCTCCGGACGAAGCGACTGAGCGAAGCGAGTGAGCCCGAGGTCCCTA
>CAJMOL010000188.1 GCA_905215095.1 uncultured bacterium
GCACTGATCAGCAGATCGAGACCGTTGACGGCACCCTGGATGGCCAGGGCCACACGGTCACCATTAACGGCAAGGCCGTTGCGAATAATGTGGCCGGCTCGATTCAGAACCTGGGCGTGACGGGCTCGGTCTCGAGCACCGACAATGTGGGCTCCATTGCCATGACACTTTCTGGCACCATCCAGATGTGCTGGTCCACGGCGAGTGTGAACCTTATCGGCTGGATGGGCTGTGCCGGTGGCCTGGTCGGCGGTATGACGTCCGGAAAGATCGTCAATTCCTATTTTGCCGGCTCAGGCGTTGAGATGAACGGTGGCCTGGTCGGTGAGGCTCAGGCCGGATCACTGTTGAACTGCCTATATACCGTAGGTTTTTCGCCTGCCGAGATAAACAACCCTAGCGGCTTTAACAAGGGAAACGCGGCTAAAGCCGCCGACCTCTCTTCTGCTAAATCACTCGACGTGCTCAATACCGATACGCCGTCGACTGGCTTTTCCTGGGTGTCCAATGGTGGCCTGCCCTTGCTTGTGAGCGGCTCTGCCCCCGTCGTTGTCAATAAGGACGCGCTCGTCGCGGCTATCACGGCCGCCGAGGCGCTCAATGAGTCAGACTACACAACGGATTCCTGGTCCGCCTTTGCCGCTGCTCTTGCTGACGCCAAAATCGTCAACGATAACGACGATGCATCTCAGTCCGATGTAAATGCGGCGGTCAAAAAGCTCGATGACGCCTCGGATGCGCTTGAGAAAAAGAAGCCGACGGCTCCCGTCGCCCAGCCGGAGAGCGTCAAGCATATCTCGTCGCAGGATGACTTCATGTATATGAACGTCAAGGATGCGAGCAACTACTATGTGCTCGATAACGACATTGTGATTGATGACGAATGGTTCTTCGGACCCACAGGCGAGCTCAATTGCACGTTTGACGGGCAGGGCCACACTATTACCTTCGACAACGGGGGAGGCGTTAAGTCTCTGTTTGCGAGCGTTGGCTCCACCGGCGTCATCCAGAATGTCTCTTTTGCCGGTGAGCTCAAACAGGCCATGGACGGCAAGTCGTTTGGTCCGCTTGGCAATCAGGTAAAGGGCTCTGTCATTAATTGCTCCACGTCCGTTACGGGTAAGGGCGTTGCTGGCTTTGGCCGTACGCTCCAGGGCGGCGTGATCTCCAATTGCATGTCCACCGCCGCTTCGACCGGCGGCGTGCTCTTTGCGAGCTACGACTCCGGACAGCTCATCAATGCGTACTGGCAGGAGGGCCTTACCAATAAGGTCGTCTTTCCCTCGGACGCGCTCGTCAACTCCTATGCTGTCGATACCGATGACATGAAGACGGCGACCTTTGTCGAAAATCTCAACGTCAATCGTGGTGAAAACGGTAGCGTGTGGGGTATGGGGTCTGATGGCTTTCCGCACTTCGGTGAGAATCTAGACCACGAGTCTTCTGAGAGCCCTACTGCAAGCAATAAGTACGAGGTGAAGTTCACGTCTGCCCGTACCGGCAAGACCGTAACTGCTGCCGATGGTGTGCTCTGCCCGTCTCCCGACGACGTTGTGGTGGGCGAGAACGGTGCCGCCTGCGTTTCGGGCACGCTTGAGCTCGATGGCCTGCCCAAGGATGCCAAGGTGACCTGGGGTACCCCAGATGCCAACAGGGGTGATATCGCCGTTAACGAGGAAACGGGCCTGCTGCACGTGTATAACGACGCCGTAGGTACGGTAACCGCCACACTCCACAAGGACGACGGCACTACCGAGAACGTCGCGACCGTTGTGGTCAAGGCAGTGTCCAAACCGATCGATGATTTTCAGATTTGGTATAACGGCGCAAACGTGACGGGCGGCACTATTGCGGTTGCGGGTTCCGAGGTCAAGAATCTTGAAGTCCGTGTTCATTACACCGATGCCGCCGAGGGCGAGTACACTCCTGTTTCCTATGCGCGTTTTCGCTTTGTCGGCACGCCTGCGAACGTACTTTACTCCAATCCCGGATCCGCCTGCTTTTATTTTAAGAAGCCGGGCGAGGCCACGATTCGGGTATCTTCACGCGCAAATCTCGATATCGCCTCCAAGAGCGTGACGGTCACGTCGAGCTATGTGCCAGCGACGAGCGTCTCGCTTGGCTATAACGAGGACGGCGAGACTGTCTATCTGCACGGTCGCAATCCGCTTGCCAAAGGCGCCTTCCTGACCGATAAGGCTGCGCCGGTTGTGGGACCCGAAAACGCGAGTGATCGCGCTTGCTACACGGTCACCTCGAGTGATTCTGCGGTTGCCGAGTACACTACGAGTGGCGAGATTGGCTTTACGCCGTATAAGGCCGGTAAGACAACGTTTGAGGCGACGGTCGAAAACCAGGACGGCAGCGTCATCTCCTCGGGTAAGCGAGAAGTTATCTACGCTTACCGGAACCCACTGAAATCGGTGACAATCACGAATGTCCCCGCGTCCGTTAAGGCCGGTAAGACCGTCGAACTCAACCTGGGTTATACGGGTGAGAACGATGTCGAGGGCTGGAGCGTTTCCGAGCCCGGTATGAAATGGAGTGTGACGACCGAGGAAGGTCGGGATGCCTCGGATGCCGTGAGTATCGACCGACGCGCTCTTGGTGATTGGAAGCACGTTGACGGTGCTCCTGACGACGGCTTGTTTGTGGCGAGCGGCGCCTATGTCCTGACGGCGAACAAGGCCGGTACCTATACGGTGACCGGTACGCCGATCGATCAGACTGCCGGTGCCCAGGCCATCTCCCTTGAGATTACGGTTGACGGAATCGTTGCCTCACCGGATAACGAGGCAAAGGCCGACGAAGGTACCCTTTCCGCTGCCAAGTACTTTGACGCCAACCGTACGATCGATGCGTACACCTATGGTCAAGAATGGGAGATTTACGCCTTCGCAACGTCGGGGCGCAAGATTGACGACGCACTGATCGCGAATTACAAGAAGTCCCTTACCGTTCATAAGGCCGAGTGGTCGGGCAACACCGCCAAGGTGACTGATTGCGAGCGAGTTGCGCTTGCGCTAACCGCGCTTGGCGAGGATATTACCTCTTTCGATGGCGTGGATCTCATTGCCGACATTTGCTCTCACGAAGATCTTGTGGCTTCGGCGAACAACGTGGTCTATGCACTGATCGCCCTTGACGAGGCGGGTATTTCGAATGAGGTGCTGCGTGCGTCCGGCTCTTCTTGGACACGTGCTCAGCTTGTTTGCGCGCTGCTTTCGTTCCAGAATCCCGACGGCGGTTTCACCATCGATGCGGGCGGTGCGAGCAACGTCGATATGACCGCTATGGCACTTCAGGCGCTTGCGCCCTATGTCGATAATGACGCGTGCGCCGTTGCCCTGGCCTCGAATGGCCAACCTTCTGTTGCATCTGCTGTCGACAATGCGCTCGGCTTCCTTAGGGGTCAGATGAACGGCCTTTGCGACTTTGGGTCCGTTGAGTCGAATGCCCAGGTGCTGCTCGCTCTTGTGGCTCTTGGCAAGGATCCCGTAAATACCAAGAACGGTTTTGCAACGGGTGCGAATAGCCTGATTACTGCAATCTGCGCCTACGAGGTCGCCGACGGCAAGGGCTACGCCCATACCATGGAATCCGACGGTAAGCCCGGCAATGCCAACGCGCTTGCGACTGTACAGGCCTTACGATCCCTTTCGGCCTATAAGTCCGCAGGGTCCGGTGTGAGCTGGTCCAAGATCGGTGGCGTAAAAGCCGGTGTCGTCGAACCGGGCGGCTCGATAAAACCCGTGACGCCCGAGGTACCCGTTCCTACGGTCCCGACGAAGAATTCGACGCCCGCGGTCATGCCGACCGGTTCGCAGAGGGGCGATGGCTCCGGCGATAAGCAGGGCGGTTCTGGAATGCAGGAAGTTGTTGCTTCGCAGAATGTGGATGCCAACAAGGGCGAGTCCGATAAGAAGTCCGGCTCCGACGAGTCTTCCGGTTCGAAAACGACGTCCGCTGCTGCCGCATCACGCAAGGGTGCTTTGGATGGGCGAGGCGGCGTTAACCCGGTCGCTGT
>CAJMOL010000189.1 GCA_905215095.1 uncultured bacterium
GCGGCACGGAGTCTGCTGGCGGTGCTGGTGATTCGGGCTCTGGTTCAACCGGCGGTTCTGTCTCTGGATCGACCGGTGGTTCCGTTTCTGGCTCGACCGATGGCGGCTCCTCTAATGGCTCCACCAATGTTGGCAAGCAGCTTGGCGCCTTGATTGGGTCTTCGATGACGGCTGGCAACAACATCGGCTCGTCTTCTGATGAGAACACTTCTGGCGAGGCTCCCGAGTCCAGGACTGATGGCGATGCCGATGCTTCGACCAATGCAGGCGCTAGACAGTCCGATGCCGATGCTCAGAAGGGTGACGACAAGAACGTCACCTCGAACACCACGACGACTACCACGACCACGACGACCAAGGCCTCGGGTGGCAATATGCCCAAGACGGGCGACCTCATCGTGATGGCGAGCCTTGCCAGCGCGAGCTTGGCGACACTTGGCGCCACGTCTATTGTGAGCGGCAAGCACAAGCTTGATCAGCAGAAGAAGTCTGCTGGCGAGGACGGATCCGAGGAGTAAGATCCTGGTCGCCTTATAATCTAAGAACTAGGACGGGGTCCGGTACGGCTGTATCGGGCCCCGTTTTGTTGTGCAATGATTTGTTATGCCCCATCGGGGTTCTTATTGCTACCGTTGCCCGAAACGTCTGCATGACGGCATCATTGCGGTTGAGTTGCTCGATACAATGGGCATCGTGCTGCGTTTTAGGGAGAAGTTACGGTGTCTGAACAGGCGATTTACGGCGATACTGCCTACTATGGCGTAGAGTTGATCAACCGTTCGGGTAATGGGGCGCTACCGGTCGGCGAACATGACTTTGCCGAGGCCATGGATCGATGCGTGCTAGTCGACAAGACGATGTTTATTGCCGATGTCTTGGATGCTGATGCTTCCGTTGTGGCGTGTTGTCGGCCCGAAGGCTTTGGCAAGAGCATGAACCTGTCGATGCTTAAGGCTTTTCTGGAGCGTCCTGCGGTCGGGCAGGTCGATCGGGGCCTGTTTGCTGGTTCCCAGATTTGGGATGCGGGTGGCGGGCGCTATCGGGATGAGTTTGCCTGCTACCCTGTGATATCACTGGACTTTTCTGGCGCCGCGAGGTGCGGTGCCAACGTCGGCGGCGTCGTGCCTGAAGCTCTTACGGGTGAGTGCGCTCGCCTGTTGGCGCTTTTGGAGGCTCCGGATTTGCCCCGAGACAAGGTGCGCCACATCGAGCGCGTTGCGCGTGGCGTGGCGGGCGAGGACGAGGTTGCCTCGGTGCTTGGCGTGCTCATTGAGCTACTGGAGATGGCCTGCGATGAACAGGTTGTGCTGCTCGTTGATGGATACGACGCGGCGTGGTCGCGCCGTGCGAGCGCGAGGGGCGCTTCCGGCGCCGATCCGGCAAAGCTATTCGACCGTGTGCTGTTTGACGCCATTGCCGCTGCGGGCGATTCGTTGCGGCTGGCGTGTCTTATGGGGGAGCATCCCTGTCCTGCCGAGATGTCTGGAATTCCAGCACGCTGGCAGTCAGGTTTGCGACTCCGCTTTCGGGGTGCTGTGACCGGTGGTTTGGCTTTTCGGATGACGAGGTTCGGGCTCTGCTAGGCCATGCTGGATGCGAGGAATACCTGGATGATGAGCGTGAATGGTTCGAGGGATACCGATTTGGCAGGTTTTATTGCTCGAGTCCGGCGCGCGTGATCGATTTCTTGAACCGCGGTTGCACGCCGCCGGTGCGGGCCGATTTGTATGGGTTTGCCGACTGCCTGAGTAGGGTGGCTGGAGACTGGAATCTCGAGAGGCTTTCGACTCTGTTCGATTTGCTTGAACCGCATGGATGCGTTGAAACCCCGCTTTGTCTGGGCGCCGTCGTGTCGAATGACGCTTGCGTCGATGATGTTTGGACCGCGTTATACCTGTCCGGCTTCTTAACGACGGATATGGTTGAGGAACCGGGAAACGGCGCTCGCTCCCGTGCTCTGCGGCTACCCAATAACGAGCTTCGCCAGGCTTTGCGTCTCGTGATTATTGAATGGTTTGAGTGCGCCGCCGAGGATGTGCGGGACGTCGATGCGTTTCGTGATGGGTTGTGTCGTGGTGACGAGGATGCGGTGAGGCAGGCGCTTCGTCGAATTCTAGGTGACGCGGAAGCCGGCGCGGTCGAGAAGGATTCGACGTTGCCATACCACCTGCTGTTGCAAGGGCTCTGCTTTGGTATGCCGGGGTATGCCAATCCGTCATCCAATCGAAAGCGCGGGGCGGATCGCTGGGATATCCAGGTGTTCCCTACGGGAAGGATGCTCGATGTGGCCGATACCCTCGGCATGCTCGACGAACGTCCGCTTGTCACTATGAACATGATGTATGACCCCGACGTGGATGTTCTGGGTCTGGAACTGTTGGCGGTTCAGGCGCTGCTCGACATCGAACGTGACGGTATCGACGAGATTCGCGTGCCACGACCAGGTGTCGGCCGCGTGCGCTGGGGCTTTGGCTTTGACGGGCAGCACGTGTCCGTAGTGTGCCAGCGGCTTTAAGTAGCGGGGCGTGTTCGGCTTCTGTTACTCCGCGTCCTCCAGGGGCGGCATGGGCTTCCAGTCGGGATCCTTGATGATTTTGCGGGCGTCTTTCATGCCGCGGCGCAGCGCTGGGATACCGGTCTTAAAGCATTTGTCTACCGCAGCCAAGCGGATGAACTCCTTGCAGAAGGTCGCGGCGTTGCCCAAGCGGAACAGCATGGGGTGGTAGTCACCGTAGATTTGCATGTAACGGGCTAAATAGCCGCGGTTGCGCATGATGTAGTAGCGGTTGGTGTCGCTCGTGGAGTTGAGTTGGCGCTTGCCGGCGATGTCCCAGTTGGAGACAGCGCGGGCGCGCTTGAGCACCACGTCGGCAACCACGGCAGCGGGGAAATGCTGGCTGGCGACATAGCCGTAGCAGGCATCGTCGCCGTAGATGAAAAAGCGCGCATCGGGCAGGCCGATCTTGTCGACTACGCGACGGGAGAACAGGCCGCCCTCAAAGCACAGTTGGTTCATGGCACGGTAGCCCTCGGGACCCAAATCCCACTTGGCGACGGGGTTGGGGATGCCGAGCGATAGGATGAGCTGGTACTGCCAAAAGAAGGCGCCGCCGTCAAAGTCCAAGCGCGAACCCTGGATAACATCGTAGCGGTCGGTCCACTTGGCCAAGCGCTCGATGCCTTCGGGGATGACGAGCACGTCGTCGTCCATCACCCAGAACCACTGGGCGCCCAGGTCGTAGGCGCATTTAGTGCCGGCAGAGAAGCCGCCCGCACCGCCGCCGTTTTCGAGCTGCGGGGCGTAGATGACGCGGTCGGTGCCGCCCTGCGCGTCGGGCTGCTCGGTGTCGATGCCCCACAGGTTGGCCAGGCGCTCGTTGAATGCGGTGCACATGGCCTCGGTCTCGCACGAATTCTCGTTATCGACAATCACGATGCGCCAGGGCGTTGCCGTGAGCTCGGTCATGGAGTCGAACAAGTTGGCCAGGAGTTCCTGGCGCTTGTACGTAACGACGACGATGGCGAGCTTATCGATGGGGGCGGGAAGGGTGGAAGTCATGGGGAATATATCCTTTCACGCGCGGCGGGCGAGCGCTGCGCGGAAGCTATCGAATACGTCCTTGGGACTGTCCTATTGTAAAGGCTCGGCGCACCTTGACGGCAAGCTTTGAATAAAACGCAGGAACCTGCCACGGCTGTAGCGGCTTTAGGGTCTGACGGCAGCGTGCCTATTGCCGCTTGGGCTTGCGAGCGATAAGGCTTCTAGCTGCGTCGATGGTGAGAAGCGTCAGGGCAAAGACGATGCTAATGACGGTACCCGTGACGAAACATATAGCTGCCGGGCTGTTTTGGCTGACCAGTATGTTTGCGAGCAACGTATTGAAGACGGGACGCCACAGGCTACTGGTGAGCGACTGCATCACATAGAAACCAAGCGTGGCGGTCGATAAGGTGACGATGACACCTGCAGTCCGCGGATTGCCTGAGGCACTGCGTCGGGTTGCCGCAAA
>CAJMOL010000190.1 GCA_905215095.1 uncultured bacterium
CCTGATCATCCACATTATCGGCCGCAAGGGGGCGAAGGCTCGTGGCTAGCACGCGCATCCATATCGACGAGGCGAGACTCGGGCGCGTCCAAAAGCAGGATCGCATCGCCACGGGCGTGCTGACGGCAATCATCGCCATCGTCATGCTCATCGTCGTCTCCATGGTGGCCTATATCCTGTTCGAGGGCATCTCGACGCTGTTCCAGCCGGGTTTCCTCACGCAGCCGTCGCGCGCCAACGGTACCCAGGGTGGCGTGCTCTACCAGCTGTTCGACTCGTTCTATCTGCTGCTGATCACCCTGATCATCTCGGTGCCCATCAGCCTGGGCGGCGCGGTCTTTTTGGTTGAGTACGCGCCGGACGGTCCCATCCGCGACATCGCTTCCACCGCCATCGAGACGCTGTCCTCGCTGCCTTCCATCGTCGTCGGCATGTTCGGCTTTCTGGTGTTCTCGGTGCAGCTGGGCTGGAAGTACTCCATTATCTCCGGCGCCGTCGCGCTCACCATGTTCAACATTCCCATCCTGGTGCGCGTGATCCAGCAGGCGCTCGAGGACGTGCCGCAGGCCCAGCGCGATGCGTGCCTGGCCATGGGCCTTACCCGCTGGGAGGCCACGCTGCACATCCTGATCCCCGAGGCCATGCCTGCCATCGTGACCGGCATCGTGCTTTCGGCCGGCCGCGTGTTTGGCGAGGCCGCGGCACTGCTCTTTACCTCGGGCATGAGCTCGCCGGTGCGTTTGAACTTCTTGAGCTTTAACCTGTCGAGCCCCACCTGCGCTTGGAACGTGTTCCGCCCCGGTGAGTCGCTCGCCGTGCACATCTACAAGATTTACGGCGAGGGCAGCCCCGAGGCCCAGCAGATCGTTTGGGGCACCGCTGCACTGCTGATGATCTGCGTGCTGCTGTTTAACATAGTTGCCCGTATCGTGGGCAAGCAACTGGCAAGGAAGATGACGGCCGAATGAGCGAGATGAATGTAACGCCCGCAACCGAAGCGGCATCGTCCGAGACCCAGGACTTCCTGTCGAGCGTGGGGGAGAGCGAGAGGCGCGTGCGCGTAAGCGGCAAGGCCGTGAGCGACGAGGTCGTGCTCTCCACCAAGGACGTCAACGTGTACTATGGCGACCACCATGCGCTGCACGATACGTCGCTCGACTTTCACAAGGGCGAGATCACGGCGCTCATCGGGCCTTCGGGCTGCGGCAAGTCGACCTTCTTGCGTAGCCTCAACCTGATGAATCGCGAGATTCGCGGCTGCCGCGTGGAGGGCGAGATCAACTATCGCGGACGCAATGTGAACACCAGGACCGAGAACACGTACGAGCTGCGTCGCTCCATTGGCATGGTGTTCCAACAGCCCAACCCGTTCCGCAAGTCCATTCGCGACAACATCACGTTTGCGCCTAGGCGCCACGGCATCACCGACCGTGACGAGCTCGACCGCATGGTCGAGGAGAGTCTGCGCGGCGCGGCGCTGTGGGACGAGGTCAAGGACAAGCTCGACAAGAGCGCCTACGCGCTTTCGGGCGGTCAGCAGCAGCGCCTGTGCATCGCGCGCACGCTGGCGCTCAACCCCGATGTGATCCTGTTTGACGAGCCCTGCTCGGCGCTCGATCCCATCTCGACGCTGGCGATTGAGGACCTTATGTCGTCGATTGTGGCCGAGCGCGCCATCGTCATCGTGACGCACAACATGGAGCAGGCGTCGCGCGTGTCCAACCGCACGGCGTTCTTCTACATGGGCGATATGGTCGAGTACGACGAGACCGACGAGATATTCCAACGGCCCAAGGACAAGCGGCTGAACGATTACCTCACCGGCATGTTCTCCTAGTCCGGGACATGCTTGAGGCCCGCGGCGGCCACGGTCGCCACGGGACTGATTGGAGAGGCGGGTCATCTCTTATGGGAGATGGCCCGCCTTTTGCTCTGCAACCGAATCGACCACCACAAAGGGGACAGGCACCTTCGTGGTGGTTTGGGGTGGGGCTCGCTGCTATCATGGACAACGTTGAATTTCTACGAAGGAGCAGGGCATATGGCGATTCTTTTGGGATGCGATTCCATCAGCCTAGAGTTTCCCACCAAGCATATTTTCGATAGCGTGACGCTCGGCGTGGGCGAGGGCGACCGCATTGGTATTGTCGGTAAAAACGGCGACGGTAAGTCGACGCTGCTGAGCGTGCTCGCCGGCACGCTGGAGCCCGACGATGGCCGCGTGACGCATCGCCGCGGCACCACGATCGGTCTGCTCGGCCAAAAGGACCAACTTGTCGACACCGATACCGTGCATCATGCCGTCGTGGGCGACACTCCCGAGTATGAGTGGGCGTCGAGTCCGCGTACGCGCCAGATCCTCGCCGGTCTCATTAGCGATGTGCCCTGGGAGGGCACGGTGGGCGAGCTTTCGGGCGGTCAGCGCCGTCGCGTGGACCTCGCGCGCCTGCTGATCGGCGACTACGACGTGCTCATGCTCGACGAGCCCACCAACCACCTGGACATGCGCACCATCAACTGGCTCGCGCGTCACTTAAAGGCCCGCTGGCAGCGCGGTCAGGGCGCCATGCTCGTGGTCACGCACGATCGCTGGTTCTTGGACGAGGTCTGCACCAGCATGTGGGAGGTCCACGACGGCCAGGTCGATCCCTTCGAGGGCGGCTACTCGGCATACATCCTGCAGCGCGTGGAGCGCGACCGCATGGCCGCAGTTACCGAGGAGCGTCGTCGCAACATGGCACGCAAGGAGCTCGCGTGGCTGAGCCGTGGCGCCCAGGCGCGCTCCACCAAGCCCAAGTTTCGCGTGGATGCCGCTCGCGAACTCATCGCCGACGTGCCGCCCGTGCGCGACGAGCTGGAGCTCAAGCGCCTGGCGGTGAGCCGCCTGGGCAAGCAGGTCATCGACGTGATCGACGTGGACGCCGGCTATGCGGATACCGACGGCGCGCCCAAGCAGGTGCTCTCCGACGTGACCTGGCTTATCGGTGCGGGCGACCGCTATGGTCTTTTGGGTGAGAACGGTGCCGGCAAGTCCACGCTGCTCGACGTGATCCAGGGCAAGATCGCGCCCCTGCGCGGCCGCGTGAAGATCGGCCAGACGGTACGTTTTGGCGTGCTATCGCAGCAGCTCGAGGAGCTCGAGCCCTACATGGGCGACACGATCCGCGAGGTGCTCAGCAACTATAAGAAGTACTACGTCATCGACGGCAAGGAGACTTCGCCCGAGAAGCTCTGCGAGCGCCTGGGCTTTACGACCCAACAGCTCTGGAGTCGTATCGGCGACCTTTCGGGCGGCCAACGCCGTCGCCTGTCGCTGCTGCTGACGATCCTGGACGAGCCCAACGTGCTTATCCTGGACGAGCCGGGCAACGACCTGGATACCGATATGCTCGCGATTGTCGAGGATCTGCTGGACGGCTGGCCCGGCACGCTGATCCTGGTGACGCACGACCGCTTTTTGATGGAGCGCGTGACCGACCAGCAGTGGGCGCTGCTCGACGGCCACCTGACGCATATGCCCGGCGGCGTCGATCAGTACCTGCGCCTGTGCAACGCCACCGCCGAGGGCGAGCCCGTGGGCGCGCCGAGCGCCAAGACCGGCACGTTCGACACCGGCGCCGCAGCGGTTGCGGCCGAAAAACCCAAGACGAGCGGGCAGCCCAACGGTCTTTCCAACGCCGAGCGCCAGAAGCTCCGCCGCGAGGTGAGTTCGCTCGAGCGCAAGATGGAGACGCAGCGCGCCCGCGTTGAGGAGGCCGAGGCAGCAATGGCCCAAGTCGATCCCACCAACTACACGGCGCTCGGCGAGCAGCAGGCAAAGATCGACGAGGCCCATGCCGCCATGGACGAGCTGGAGATGGCGTGGCTCGAGGCGAGCGAAAAGCTCGAGGGCGAGGAGTAGACGAGGATGATCAAGGCCGCATTTTTCGATATCGACGGCACGCTACTGAGCTTTAAGACCCACCGGATTACGGCGTCGGCGCAGCAGGTGCTCG
>CAJMOL010000191.1 GCA_905215095.1 uncultured bacterium
GATCGGCGCACTCAGCAAGACCGCGTTCAAAAACGTCGCGGGTCTTCTTGGGCAGCGCGGAAATGTCACCCAAAAAGACAACGCGCACGTTTTCGCGCTTCAGAAGCGGCAGCTCGTCGATGAACGTCTTGGCAAACAGGTGCATCAGAACGTTGACTTCGTGCTGCGGGCGATTCCAGTTTTCGGTCGAGAACGCATAGGCCGAAAGCACGTCGACGCCCAGGCGCACGCAGGCGGTAATAATCTCACGAAGGGAGACGATACCCGCCTTGTGGCCCTCAGTGCGCGCAAGCCCGCGCGACGTGGCCCAGCGACCGTTGCCGTCCATGATGCACGAGATATGGTGCGGAATGTTATTGAGGTCAAGGTCGGAAAAACCGACGCCCGCAGGGGCGTCGGCAAAGTACTCGACCAGTTTATGCTCGTCGTATTGCACCTTAGATCTCCATGACCTCGGCTTCTTTTTCCTTCAGAAGCTCCTCGACCTTGGCAACATACTCGTCGGTATGCTTCTGAACCTTGGCCTGCTCGCGACGTACATCGTCCTCGGTGAGCTCCTCATCGCGCTCGAGCTTGTTGTTGAAGTCGCGACGGATGTTACGGATAGACACCTTGGCCTGCTCGGCGTACTCGCGGCACTCCTTGACGAGCTCGCGACGGCGCTCCTCAGTGGGAGCCGGGAACGGAAGACGAACGACGGTGCCATCGGAGTTGGGGGTAATACCCAGATCGGAAGCGCCGATGGCCTTGACGATAGCATTGATGAGTGCCTTGTCCCACGGCTCGATGAGCAGCATGTGGGCCTCGGGGGTCTTAACGGCGGCAACCTGCGTGACGGGCGTGGGAACACCGTAGTAGTCGACGGTGATGTCGGACAGAATGTTGGCATTGGCGCGGCCGGTACGGACCTTGGAGAAGTTATGCTTGAGGGACTCGAGCGACTTGTCCATATGGGCGGTGATGTTATCTGCCATGCTTAATCCTCCTGATAGACGAGCGTGCCGACGGGCTCACCCGCGAGCGCGCGCTTGACGGTGTCCTCGCCATCGATGTTGAGGACCAAAATGGGCATACGGTTGTCCTGGCAAAGAGCCGTAGCCGTGGAATCCATAACCTGCAGACCGCGGACGAGAACCTCGTGATAGGTAATCTTGTCAAAACGGACGGCATCGGCGCACTTGACGGGATCCTTGTCGTAGATGCCATCAACCTTGGTGGCTTTAATGAGAATCTCGGCACCGATCTCACAGGCGCGAAGGGCCGCGGCGGTGTCAGTCGTAAAGTACGGATTACCCGATCCGGCGGCAAAGATAACGACATTGCCCTTGGACAGGTGGTTGATGGCGCGACGGCGAATATAGGGCTCGCAGATCTCGTTCATCTGGATAGCACTCATCACGCGGCAGGGAACATCGTTGTGCTCGAAGGCATCCTGCAGGGCAAGCGCGTTCATAACGGTAGCGAGCATGCCCATGTAATCGGCCTGGGCGCGGTCCATACCACCGGCGGCGCCGGCCATGCCGCGGAAAATATTGCCGCCGCCGACAACGACGCCGACCTCATGACCAACGGCGAGCAGCTCCTTGACCTGCTTGGCAAGATGGTCGGTAACCTTGGGGTCGATGCCATAGTGGCCGTCGCCCATCAGTGCTTCGCCGGAAAGCTTAAGAAGCACGCGTTTATATCGGATGTCGGACAAAGCGATCCTCCTTTAATTAGACTCTCAATATGATATCAAAGGCTCTACCCAGAGCCATGAAAAAGCAGGCTGTGAGTAAAACCCACAGCCTGCTCATTACCAGCTACAAGAGCTTATTTACTCGCCACGGACCAGACGGTCGAAGGCAACGACGGTAATGGTATCGCCGAGCTCCTTGGAGACCTGCTCAGCGTACTTCTTGATGGTGAGGGAGCTGTCCTTGATGAACTCCTGCTCGGTGAGCACGGACTGCTTGTAGAACTTATCCAGACGGCCAACAGCCATCTTCTCCTGGATGGCCTCGGGCTTGCCGGACTCGGCAGCCTGAGCCATGTAGATCTGCTTCTCGTGCTCGACGGTCTCAGCCGGAACCTGATCGCGGGTAGCGCAGATCGGGGCGACAGCGGCAACCTGAAGGGCAACGTCGTGGGCAAAGGTCTTGAAGGACTCAGCCTGAGCGGTCTCGGCCTTCTCGAAAGCAAACTCGACGAGGACGCCGATCTTACCACCCATGTGGATGTAAGAAGCGAGAGCGCCGTTCTCAGCCTTGCGAGCGGCGAAGCGGGAGATCTTCATGTTCTCGCCCATGATGTGAATCATCTCGGTGAGCTCGGAGGAAACGGTCTCCTCGCCCATCGGCTTCTCGAGCAGAGCGTCGACGTCAGCAGGCTCGGTGGTAGCGACAACCTCAGCGACCTTGGAAGCAAAGCCGGTGAACTTGGCGTTGGAGCCAACGAAGTCGGTCTCGCAGGAAAGCTCGAGCAGAGCGCCGGTCTTGCCATCCTCGGAGACGAACGCGGCGACAGCGCCCTCGTTGGTCTCGCGGCCAGCCTTCTTGGCAGCCTTGGCGAGGCCGTTCTTGCGCAGAACGTCAACAGCGGCGTCCATGTCGCCGTCAGCCTCGACGAGAGCCTTCTTGCACTCCATCATCGGGGAGTCGGTCATCTCGCGGAGCTGCTTGACCATAGCGGCGGTAATCTGGGCCATTGTGGTTCCTTTCAAAGAGATGAAAAAGACTTAAATAGGACTGATTTACTCGGCCTTGGGCTCAGCGGCCATCTCGGCCTCGGAGACCTGCTCCTTGCCAGAGCCAGCGAGGCAGGCGTCAGCCATGAGCTCGCACATAAGGGTGACAGCGGAGATAGCGTCATCGTTGCAGGGGATGCCGTACTCGACCTCGTCGGGATCGGAGTTGGTGTCGATCAGGGCGACGACGGGGATGTTCAGGCGCTGAGCCTCCTTGATGGCGTTCTCCTCGCGCTTGGTGTCGATGACGAAGAGAGCCTGGGGCAGACCCTTCATGTCGCGGGCGCCACCGAGGTTGGTCTGGAGCTTGGTGAGCTCCTTGCCCAGAACAGCCTGCTCCTTCTTGGGCAGAACAGCCATGCGGCCGTCCTCGACCATGGCCTCGAGCTCCTCCATGCGGTTGATGCGGGAGCGGATGGTGACGAAGTTGGTCAGCATGCCGCCGAGCCAACGCTGGTTGATGTAAGGCATGTTAGCGCGCTCAGCAGCGTTCTTGACGGCCTCCTGAGCCTGCTTCTTGGTGCCGACGAACAGCACGTTGCCGCCCTTGGCGACGTTCTTGACGAAGGTGTAGGCCTGGTCGGCGTCGAGGATGGTCTGCTTGAGGTCGAGGATGTAGATGCCGTTGCGCTCACCGAAGATGAACGGCTTCATCTTGGGGTTCCAGCGACGGGTCTGGTGACCGAAGTGGCAGCCGGCCTCGAGCAGGGTGCGGATATTAATCTTGGTAGCCATGTTAAACCTCCTGTGGTTTGCCTCCGCGCGGGGTCATCCTCCAAAACCAACCCGGACATGTGCTACCAAAGCCCGGGCACCACGGTATGAAGTAGCCGCGCGTGCGTGATAAAAACCTGTTGCCGTGAAGCAACCCGATGAATGATAGCAGGATTGCCTCTTTCTGCCAACCCGCAATCAAAACCACACACCTGAGTGCGACGCGGGACGTCCCAGCCACTATTCGCCGCGGGGATGGGCTTGAGCCACGGCGCGTTTGAGCCGATCGGGTGTGAGATGCGTGTAGATCTGCGTCGTGGACAGGCTCGCATGCCCCAGCAGCTCTTGAACCGAACGCAGATCCGCGCCGCCCTCAAGCAGATCGGTCGCAAACGTATGACGCATCGCATGAGGCGCGATGTCGGCCGGAATGCCGGCGCACGTCGCCAGCATATGGAACCGTCGCCTGAGCATAGCGGCACT
>CAJMOL010000192.1 GCA_905215095.1 uncultured bacterium
GGCGAGCACGCCGCCGACGGTTTCGTTAGGCGGTACGTAGGCGCCGATGGAGATCGAGCCCATGAACAGCAACTCCAGGCTGGCGCCGACGGCAAGGCCGGTCTGCAGGTCCCCCAGCACCAGACCCACGAGCGGGCACAGGACGATGGGGCGGAACGCGTAGAGGGTGCCGAGCTGGTAGTCGAGACATCCAAACGCTCCGACTAAGCCGACGAGGATTGCTTGGACAAGCATAGTTCCTCCCAATAAGGAATCTCGAACCGTCGTCACTCCCGTCGCGCGCGTTGTTGATATCAATTCCGGGAGTTCGATTCCACGGCTCGAAGCGTACCTGGTGTGCTGCTAACACCCATGCCAGGTACAAATGATTTGATACCAATTATAGGTATGCAGGTTCTTACTATTTAATACCACTCGCTCAGCGGAGTGTTTTTTACCGTAAACGGCAGACGTATCCCATCAGGCGCGCTCTTTGTTTCGATGGCGGACAAGCGCCACCAGAAAGCCATCGCCAAAGGCATCGTATGCCAAGTTGCCTACAATCACCAAAACGATTATCGCCGCGCCCAAAAACTCGTTCCAGCGAAAGACCTCGCCAAAGAGGAGCGCCGACCAGCAGGGAGCGAGCACGACCTCGCTCATGCAGACCAAGTTGGCCGCAAACGCGTTAGTGCGCGCAATTCCCTTGGCATACAGCACGCTCGCAAGGCCACTGCAAAAAAGGCCATGCACCAGCATAAGCCCCCACTCAAATGGTCTCACGGAGTCTAGGGCACCGGCAAAATAGACGATCGGCAACATCGAGATACCGCAGGAGATGAGCGAGGACACCATGGGCGACGCATCGGGGCGAGAGTTCAAAAAGAAACACAGCCCAAAGGTGGCGCCCGAAATGACGGCAAGCAGGTTGCCGAGCATGCCCTCGGCACTCAAATCGCCTAAAAAGAAAAGTCCCATACCCGTAAAAGCAACCACCACGGAGGCAATCTTCGCAGGCGAGGGCAACGTGCGAGTTGCGAGCGATTGATACACGATAACGAAAATCATCGAGGTGTACTGCAGGACGATCGCGTTGCCGACCGTCGTGAGCTGGTTGGCAAAGTTAAACGTGGTGCCCGTCACGAAGTTGCAGACGGCCACAAGGACAATAAGACGGCTGACGCGGAGGATGGGCCTGCCGACGAGCAGGATAAAGAGCGCCATAAATATTGCCGTAACGGCACCGATCAAAAGAGCTGACTGCGAATTGGCGCGAACGAGGATGCCGATAAAACTCCACAAGAGCGCCGTGCCAAATAGATACATCGCCCCGCTCACGCCATTATCGGGTGGATTGTCAGATCGAATCACGAAGCACCTCCAGCTAGCTTTCGGTAATAAAAAACGGCGACCGCAATGGGTCGCCGTTTCCCTTGGGGGCAGAATAGAACGCAGGAGTCTACGCCAGCACGCCGAAGAACGCGCCGATGATGCCCACGACCATGGTGGCCACGATCAGCACCATGGGGTTGATCTTCTTGGACAGCAGCCAGTAGTACAGCCAGAAGGCGATCATGCCGAGCATGCCGGGCATGATGCCGTCCAGGATGTCCTGGAGGGTCTGGGCGTCGTCGCCCGAGCCGATGGCCACCGGGATGCTGGCCCAGAACATGTCCTTGCACATGGCGCCCACGACCATGACGCCCACGATTCCCACGCAGGTCATGATCTTCTGCATGAGGCCGGTCCTCTGGGCCTCGTCCAGGAAGCCCACGCCCAGCTCGTAGCCCTTGACGGCGCCCCAGACGCGCAGCGCGAAGCCGGGGACGTTGTAGATGAGCAGGAAGGCGATGGGGCCGAAGGGGTTGCCGGCCTGGCACAGGCTGATGCCCACGGCAGCGGCGACGACGCGCAGGGTGGACAGGAAGAAGGAGTCACCCAGGCCGGAAAGCGGACCCATGAGGGCGGCCTTGATGTCGTTGACGCTCTCGGGCTCGATCTCGCCGCGGGCGACCTTCTCCTCCATGGCCATCGCGATGCCGCCGACGAACGGGGCGAACTGGACGGTGATGTTGAAGAACGCGCAGTGGCGGTGCAGGGCCTCGGCGTAGTCGTCGGGGCGGCCGGCGTAGATCTTCTTGAGCATGTTGGCGACCATCAGGCAGAAGGCAATGTTCATCTGCTTGTAGTAGGTCCAGGAGAATTCCATGCCCAGGGCGCCGGTGTTCACGGCGCTCTTAATGAGGTCGGAGCGAGTAATCTGGTTCTCGGAATTAGAAGTCATCGTCCTCATCCCCTTCCACAGAAAGCTGGGACTGGGCGCCACCAAGGCCCAGCAGGTCGTACTTGTCGATGCCGATGATGATTGCGATCAGGGCGACGCCGAGGACGGGCACGTTGGCATAGGAGCACAGCAGGAAGCCCAGGAAGTAGAACGGCACGAGCTGCTTGGTAAGCACCAGACGGCCGAGCATGGCGAAGCCCATGGCAGGCAGGATGTTGGCTGCGACGCCAAAGCCATCGAGGACGAACGTCGGGATGAAGTCGAGCAGGCCCTGAACAGCGTCGGCACCCAGATAGAAGGAGACCGAGCACAGGATAAAGGCCAGGACGACAATCACGAGACCGATAATCCAGTGCATAGCGTAGATACCCTTGAGGTTACCCTTGCTGGCAAAGACGTCGGCACGGTCGACCAGAAGGGGCATACCGGCGTTGACGACGTTCTTAATGGCCAGGCACAGAGTGGCGATGGGCATCGCGAGCGCGATAGCGGCCTCGGTGCTCTGACCCAGCTGAATAGCGAAGGCGCAGGCGAGCACACCGCCAATGCACTCATCGGGCGGCACGTAAGCGCCGATGGAGATTGAACCCATGAAGAGCAGCTCGAGGCTCGCACCGATGGCGAGGCCGGACTGCAGGTCCCCGAGGACTATGCCGACGAGCGGGCACAGAACGATCGGGCGGAACGCATAGAGCGTACCGAGCTGATAATCGAGCTTACCGAAGGCAGCGATAAGTCCGATGAGGATCGCTTGAACAAGCATTGTTCCTCCCTTTGATCCCTCTTGGATCCGCGCGGCGATTCCCGACTTGTCAGCGCGCCCTTTTCCATGCCGACAATCGCCTAGACAGATCCAGCTTGTACCGGTGTGCTGTTAACACCTAAACCGGTGCAAATGATTTGATACCAATTATATAGTCATGAGAAAACTATTTAATACCAATCGCTCAACGGGCGTGTACTCCCGGTGAACGGTAGATAGGGGTAACGGGTAAAGCGTTTATCCGGTACGCCCACGAATAGGGGCGGCGCCGTGCGCGCCGCCCGTGGTTCTCAATTAGAGGGCGCTTAGGGCATCGACCTTGGGGTCGTCGGCCAGAGCGCGAATCTCGACCTCGACACCGCGGCCGACGAGCTCACGAATGTCCTCTTCCTCGGCAGCAGTCACAAAGATCTGGCGGGAGATCTTACGGGCATCGGGACGCTGCTCGTCCTTGGACTTGGTGTTGCCCAGGTTGATGGAGGTGATCTGCGGGCAGCCGTCGACAAGCTGCTTGGCCTCGGCGATGCTGGCGACGCAGATGATCATCTTGTACTTATCGGTAACACCGGAGTTGATGGCCTCGATGGCGTGCTCCATGTCCTTGATGACGAGCTTGACGTTGGCCGGCTTTCCCATCTTGAGCGTAGTCTTCCAGACGGGATCGTTGGCAACCTTGTCGCCAACGCAGAAGATGCAGTCAGAACCCAAGCCCTGGACCCAAGAGACGGCCACCTGGCCATGAAGCAGACGATGGTCGACGCGAAGCAGTTGAATCATGATTGACCCCCAAAGGTCTCATGCCGGAAACCCGGCCCCATTAATAGCAGGCGGTAACTAGAACTCTTCCTCGTCATCCGCATCGGTCAGCAGGTCGTTGACAAACTTGACGCGC
>CAJMOL010000193.1 GCA_905215095.1 uncultured bacterium
ACACACTCTATATGACGCAGAGCACCTATGAGCGCGCGTTCGGTCGAAGCGCACGTCTCAACGGCATCTTTGTGCTGCTTAAGGGCTCGTCGGCCGACCAGATTGCGTTTAGCAAGAAGCTTAAGAGCGACGGTTGGCTCACCATCTCGAGCACGGCCGAACATTGGCAGAACTACGAGGCGAACTTTGCGATCATCAATTCCGTCGTGGTGCTCGTGACCTTTATGGCGGCGTGCCTGTCGTTTGTGGTGGTGTTTACGCTGTCCAACACGAATATCTCCGAGCGCGAGCGCGAGCTGGCGACCATTAAGGTGTTGGGCTTCCGTCGCGGCGAGGTGCACCACTACGTCAACAAGGAGACGTTGATCCTCACGGCAATTGGCGCCGCGCTGGGCGTGCCACTGGGCGGCTTGCTGGCCGAGAGTTTTACGTACATTTTGCAGATGCCGTCGCTGTACTTTGATGTTGAGGTCGAGCCGCTAAGCTACGTGCTCGCCGTGGTGCTTTCCTTTGGCTTTACGTTTATCGTCAACCTTGCCACCAATCGAACGCTCAACAAGATCGACATGGTCGGCGCCCTCAAAAGCGCCGAGTAACCTGCCTGGGATTCAAGCTGTAGCGAGCTGTAATGTACCACAACCGCATTTTTGCATAAACCGCCCCGCCGATTGCATATTTCGGCGGGGGGGTTGCTTTTTGCCCGCGGGTACCCCAGGGGGCGACGTGCAAATTCCGGAGTATTCAGCATCCCGGAGCCCGCGGGTGCGGGAGCGGGCGCACAAAAGCGCATTGAAAGCCTGACTTTGAGCTCCGGCGCCTCGAGGACCGCTCATTTTTTTGCAGAATGCGGCCCGCGGCGCCTGTCTCTCGCCCAAAATCCAGTATGCAGGCACCCTCGGCTGCTGAATACTCCCAAAAATGCACGGCGCCTTGAGGGGGCCTTCGCGACAAAGGAAACCGCCCCGTCGAAATATGCATTTGACGGGGCGGTTTATGCATATACCCGATTAAGGATACGCTGCGGATCTGTTAGAACTTGACGGTCGGTGCCTGGCGGGCGGCTTCGGCGGCCTCGAAGCCCTGGCGCTCCTTAAATTGGAAGATGCCGGCAAAGATGACGGCCGGGAAGGTCTGGATGGCGTTGTTGTAGCTAAGCACGCAGTCGTTGTAGCTCTGGCGTGCGTAGCTCACCTTGTTCTCGGTGTCTTCGAGCGTGGCTTGGAGCTGCGTAAAGTTGGTGTTCGCCTTAAGATCGGGGTAAGCCTCGGCCACGGCGAAGAGCTGGCGCAGGGCGCCGGTCAGCACGTTGTCAGCTTCCATCTTGGCTTCGGGTGTGGTGGCGCTCACGGCGGCGTTGCGCGCGTTGACCACGGCTGCAAGCGTGTCCTGCTCGTGTTTGGCGTAGCCCTTGACGGTCTCGACTAGGTTAGGGATCAGGTCGTTGCGGCGCTGCAGCTGCGTGTCGATGTTCTGCCAGGCGTTATCAATGCGATTGCGCTTGGTGACCATGTTGTTGTAGATGCCGGCGATGGCGCAGACAATCACAATGACAACAACGATGCCGATGATGACGGTAATCATGATGTCTCCGTTTCGAATGGCCGCGGCGTCTTCCGCCGGCTGCCGTTGGTGTAACGCTACTAGTATACCCGCAACCTTTGGCGATACCGAACTTTCCGGTAAGCGTTATGTTTCCACCAAGGTAAGGCCATTCGCCAGGGGGCGGGCGATACAGGTGTAAGATATGCGACAGATTAGTGAGCGTTGTCTTCTCCTTGAGGAGGGCGATATATATGGACCTTCGTATCAAGAAAACCTATCGGGCCTTGTTCGAGGCCTTTACTGAGCTGCTCGAAGAGCATCGGTTTGAGGACGTGACGGTTGCCATGCTGTGCGACCGCGCTATGATTCGTCGGACAACGTTCTACAAGCACTTCCGCGACAAAAACGATTACTTTGCCTTCTATATCGATGAACTCATGTCGGGCCTGCCGCAAAAGCGGGCCGATGCGGATGGCGCGGAGGGCGCCGAGGACGTGCGCGCGCTTCGCCACGAAGTGTTCGCCGATGCCATGGACCTGATTCTGGCGCATGAGCAGCTCATGGATAACATTTTGGCGAGCAGCATGTCGGGTATGCTGACCAGCATGATTTGCGACCGCATCGCGCGCTCCATACGCGGGCGCGTGATGAGTGCGCTTGACGAGGACGCGCTCGCGCCCGTATCGCTCGAGACAACGTCTGAGTTTGTCGCCGGCGGCATTATTCGGCTCTTTACCATGTGGTGGGAATCGGGCCACGTGCTAGAGCGCCGATCCGAAATCGCCGACGTGGTTGATGCGCTGTTCGAGCGGACCATGACGCCGGTGGGTCACTAGAAGTGGCGGAGAGAGGGGGATTCGAACCCCCGGAACGCTCTCGCGCTCAACGGTTTTCAAGACCGCCGCATTCAACCGCTCTGCCATCTCTCCGTGAGTCGTAATGATAGCATCGTTTTGGATTTGCAACAGGGGAGGCGAACGATGACGAGCACCGGAATCGATGAGAAGTTCATGTGCGAGGCGCTGACGGAGGCGCGCGCAGCCGCTGCGGTGGGCGAGGTACCGATCGGTGCCGTAGTGGTGCGCGCGGGTGAGATCGTCGCGCGGGCGCATAATCGCCGCGAGCTCGACCAGGACCCTTCGGCACATGCAGAGTTTGCGGCCCTATGCGCCGCCGCGCAGTCGCTCGGTCGTTGGCGCCTTTCCGATTGTACGGTCTACGTGACGCTTGAGCCCTGCTGCATGTGCGCGGGGCTTATGGTTAACGCGCGCGTGGGGCGCTGCGTGTACGGCGCGGCCGATGCTAAAGCGGGCGCTCTGGGGTCGCTATACGACCTCAATGCCGATTCGCGCCTGAACCATCGGTTTAATGTGACCGCCGGCGTGCTGGCAGAAGAGTGCCGCGCGGTGCTAAGTGGTTATTTTAGTGGGCTGCGTGGCGCCGATGGTGCTGGCCGCGGTTGTGGGGCCGATCTTGAGGCACATGCCGCTCATGCCGAGGCGCTCGCGTGTGTCGAAGATACTGCCGTTGAGGCGGTCGATTTTGGTGCCGCGTGCCGCCGGCCCCGCCGTGTGCTGTTGGCGATCGACTCCTTTAAGGGCAGCGTTTCGAGCGCGCAGGCGGAGGAGGCCGTTGCCGAAGGTGTGCGCCGCGTGTGGCCCGATGCCCAGGTAAGCGCGCTGCCGCTGGCGGATGGTGGCGAGGGAACGCTCGATGCCGTTGCCGCCTGCGGTGGTGAGCTCTCAACCTGCGAGGTCGCAGGGCCCTTGGGCGACCGCGTGTCTGCCCGGATACTGGTGGACGGCGAGCGCGAGTCGGCTGCAATTGAGATGGCCGAGGCGGCGGGTATTGGGTATTCGCCTTGCACAGAGCCGGCGGCGTTGGCCGCTACGACCTATGGCGTGGGCGAGCTCATGCTTCGAGCGGTTCGTGCTGGGGCAAAGACTATCTATATTGGTCTGGGCGGCAGTGCCACCAACGACGGTGGCGCCGGCATGCTGCAGGCGCTGGGCGCGCGCGTGGTCGATGATCAGGGCTGCGATGTCGCCCCTGGTCTCGCGGGGCTTGAGCAGGTGGCGAGTATCGATTTGGCACCGGCGCTTCGGGCGCTGAATAGCGCGCGTATCGTCGTGCTCTCTGATGTCGAGAACCCGCTCGTGGGGCGTCGTGGGGCACTTGCAGTGTTTGGCGGGCAAAAGGGCCTGCCGACAGACGATGTCGAAGCGCTGGGCAGGTACGACAGCTGGATGGTCGGCTACGGCCGCCTGCTCGATGCGGCGATTACCGGGGTGCGGGCTCAGGGGTTGTTGCGCGTGCCCGAGGGCGTGCGGACATTTGGCTCGGTGCTCGGC
>CAJMOL010000194.1 GCA_905215095.1 uncultured bacterium
CACCGAGATACCGGCGTGCGTGGCACCGATCTTAACGTTGAGGTGCGGGTAGCCGATAGAGTTACGGACCTGCTCAAAAGCGCGGCCGGCTGCGAACATGGCAAAGGTGCTCGCGAAGGCAACGCGGCCGGTGGTCGCGATACCGGCGGCGACGCCCATCAGGTTGCTCTCGGCAATGCCCACATCGAAGAAACGATCGGGGCAGGCGGCCTTAAACTTGCCGGTCTGCGTGGCGGCAGCCAGGTCGGCGTCGAGGACCACAAAGTCATCGTGCTCGTTGGCGAGCTCGACGAGGGCCTCGCCGTAGCTTACGCGCGTGGCGATTTTCTTGACGTCTGCCATCCTAGAGCTCCTCTCCGGCGGCCGTGAGCTCTGCCATGGCCTGCTCAAACTGTTCATCGTTGGGGGCCTTACCGTGCCAACCCACCTGGTTCTCCATAAAGGACACGCCCTTGCCCTTTGTGGTCTCGGCGATAATGGCGGTCGGCTGGCCCTTGGTAGCGCGAGCCTCGGCAAAGGCGGCGCGGATCTGGTCGAAGTCGTTGCCGTCGGCGAGCTCCACCACATGGAACTTGAAGGCGCGGAACTTGTCGGCGAGCGGCATGGGGTCGTTGACCTCCTCGACGGGGCCGTCGATCTGCAGGCCGTTGTGGTCGACGATCACGCAGAGGTTGTCGAGCTGCTGGTTGCCGGCAAACATGGCGGCCTCCCAGACCTGGCCCTCCTCGCTCTCGCCATCACCCAGCAGGGCGTACGTGCGGTAAGCATCGCCCCAGTGCTTGGCGGCAACGGCCATGCCCACGGCGGCGGAGATGCCCTGGCCGAGCGAACCGGTGGACATGTCAACGCCCGGGGTGTCGTTCATGTTGGGGTGACCCTGCAGGTGGCTGCCGATGTGGCGCAGCGTCTCGAGATCCTCCTTGGGGAAGAATCCGCGCTCGGCGAGCACGGCGTACAGACCAGGCGCGCAGTGGCCCTTGGAAAGCACGAAGCGATCGCGGTCGGCCTTGCGGGGGTCGGCCGGGTCGACGTTCATTTCCTCAAAGTACAGATAGGTCATGATGTCGGCAGCGCCGAGCGAACCGCCCGGATGGCCGGACTTGGCAGCGTGCACGCCGGTGACGATGCCCTTCCTTACCTCGTTGGCAACCTTTTTGAGCTCTTCGTCGCTCATTGTGCCTTCCTTTCATCCTCTTTAGACAAGATGCGCACGGCACAGAAGGTCGTCCCAACCCAGCCGCGATGCACGTACGCCATTCATTATGCTGGAAACCGGAAGCTTTACCAGAGTATTTATCATTATTTGAGCAATTGAGCAGGCAGAACCGCTGATGAAACGGTTTATCAATGTGAACGTCTTTTGGACGGAACGCAGTCGGCCCTACGCGTTAATGTCCTTGAATCCCTCGCCGAAGGTTTCCGTGACATCGGCGACCGTCACAATAGCACGCGGGTCGCGCTCGCGCACAATGGTCTTGAGCGTGTTGAGCTCGCGACGGCTCACGATTACCATGATCACCGGCTTCTCGGCGCCCGAGTACATGCCGGTCGCCATAAACTTGGTGCAGCCGCGGCCCAGGCCATACATGATGTCGGCCGCGATATCGGGAAACTTGTCCGAGATGATGAGCACCATACGGCGCCTGTTGCCGCCGTCGACCACAGCATCGATCACATAGCCGCTAATGACCATCGAAAGACCTGCATACAGCGCGTTTTCGACCGAGAAGACCGGGGCCGACAGCGCGCACACGGCAACGTCGATCGCCATGACGGTGGAACCCACCGGTAGCGACGTATTGCGCGAGATAATCTGACCGATGGTGTCGGAGCCGCCAGTGTTGGCACCGGCGCGCAACACCATGCCGTAGCCGATGCCCGTGATAATACCGCCCCACATGGCGGGCAGCATCAGATCGGCATGTGCCAGCGGCGCCACGAACGGAGCGAACAGGTCGGTGAAAAAGCCCAACAGCACAAAGCCCGTCGCCGTCTGCACTACGTAGAACATACCGCCCGCACGCATAACCACCAGCAACAGCAAGGCATTCATCACAATTGTCTGGATACCGACAGGCAGCGAGATGCCATGAGACGCACCGACCGCCTGGATAATCGTGGCGAGACCCGTAACACCGCCGGCAGCAAGACCGTTGGGGATCATAAACAGATCCGTCGCGATAGCGGCCAGAGCGCAGCCCAGCATAATCTTGGGCAGATCGTGAAAGAAGTTCAGCGAAAGAATGCGCTTGATGTCCAGACGATATGCCATGCTGCCTCCCTCAAAAAAGCGCACCCAAACGAGTGCGCTTTGAACTTCTTGCTGTATTCGATTCTACCGATTCATCGAGCAAATACCACCCCTGCGAAGTGTTTGCATCGACCCGGAGCCAACCATGTGCCTAGGCGTCCGAGCCTTCCGCATCGGCGTTGCCGGTAGCCCAGCGATGGTAGCCGATCACAAACGGATCCAGATCGCCATCGTCGAGAACGGCCTCGACGTTGCTGGTCTCCACGCCCGAACGCAGGTCCTTGACCATCCGATACGGGTAGAGCACGTAGCTGCGAATCTGGTTGCCAAAACCGATCGTGGTCTTGGGTCCGCGGATCTCGTCGAGCGCCTCGGCACGCTTCTCGAGCTCGATCTCGTACAGACGGGCCTTGAGAATCTGCATGCACGCGGCCTTGTTCTGGATCTGGCTGCGCTCGTTTTGGCAGGTGACCACAATGCCACTGGGGAAATGCGTCACGCGCACGGCGGAGTCGGTGGTGTTGACGCCCTGACCGCCCGGGCCGCTCGCGTGGTACACGTCCACGCGGATGTCGTCGGGACTGATTTCGATGTCGATATCATCGGGTAGCACGGGGATGACCTCGACGCCGGCAAACGTGGTCTGGCGGCGCTTCTTGTCGTCGGTGGGGCTAATGCGCACCAAGCGGTGGACGCCGGCCTCGGCGCGCAACATGCCAAATGCGTCCTTGCCCTCGACGGTAAAGGTCGCGCGGTCGATGCCGATGATCTCGGCCGCGGGACAGTCGTTGATGGTGACCTTCCAGCCGCGACGCTGGCAGTACTTCATGTACATCTTAAAGAGCATGAAGGTCCAGTCCTGGGCCTCCAGACCACCCTGTCCGGGCTTGATGGTCACAATCGCGTCGCCGTGATCGAACTCACCGGTAAACCAGCTCGAAAGCTCGAGATCGTCGATTGCGCGGGCCAGGCGTTTTGCCGTAGCGGCAGCCTCCTCGCGCAATGCGGCGGCATCGGGGTCGTCGCCCATCTCCTCGGCAAGCTCCAGCGCCGCGCGGGCGTCAGATAGCTCGCCGCGCGCGGTATCCACGGCAGCGATATCTTCCTTGGTGCGCGCGATCTCCTCCATGGTGGCACGGGCGGCGTCGGCGTCATCCCAAAAGCCGGGGGCCACGCTTTTGGCCTCGAGCTCGGACACGCGGGTACGCTTCTCGTCCAGGTGGAGATACGACTCGACCTCGCCGAGCCGGTCCGCAAACGCGTCCAGCTCGGCGGGCGTTACCTCTAAAGCCTCGGCCATTAACGATTCCTACCGTGGCAGTACTTGAACTTCTTGCCGCTGCCGCAGGGGCAAAGGTCGTTGCGGCCCACGTTGACATAAGGGTCATCGCTCTCGGACTTGCGGTAGGTGGTCACCTTGCCGCCGTTGTTGACAGCAGCCGGGCCTCCCTGGACGGCCGTGCGGGCCTGCACCTGTGCCTGCTTGCCGCTGTAATACCGCTGCAGGCCGACGCGCCGCTCCGCGTAGAACAGCGTTTCCACCAGCGTAGGCGTAGGCTTGGGCTGGTATCCAGGCTGGGCGGCATCCGTTATGGTGTAGATC
>CAJMOL010000195.1 GCA_905215095.1 uncultured bacterium
GGGTTCTCGTTACCGGTGACCTCCATCCAGCCAAACAGCAGTGAGCCGCCACGGCTCACGATGTTCATCAGGCGGCCGGTCTCCTTAAAGGTCTTGGTGACCGACTTGTTGATGCCGCAGTGGATGGTCATAAAGTCCACGCCGTCCTCGGCATGCGCGCGCACGACCTCGAGCAGGTCATCCTTGGTAAGCTTGACCAGCGGCTTTTCCATGTAGCCGATGGCGTCGTACATGGGGACGGTGCCCACCATGAGCGGCGTCTCGTCGATGAGCTGCTGGCGGAACTGACGTGTCTTGCCCGAGTTGGAGAGGTCCATGATGGCGTCGGCGCCAAAGTCCTCGGCGATCTTGACCTTCTTCCATTCCTCGGCGGCGTCGGCCTTGTCGCCCGAGATGCCCAGGTTGACGTTGACCTTGGTGGACAGGCCCTCGCCGACGCCAAAGGCGCGCATGCCCTTTTTGATGTGCACGATGTTGGCGGGGATGGCGATGCGGCCGTCGGCCACGCGCTCGCGGATGTACTCGGGGTCGCGATGCTCGCGCTCGGCGACCTCCTTCATCTGCGGTGTGATCTGCCCGGCGCGGGCGAAGTCGATTTGCGTGACGAGCTTGGGCTCGGTCTGTGTGCTCATTGGCACGGCTCCCTTCGTTGGCATTACCCATATCAGGTTTGCGGGTCAGGGCGGGCGCGCCCAATCTCAGCCTGCCGTCTTGTCCTGCAAGCTCCCCGTTTATGTAATGGGCTCAAGTATAGCCTGAATGGGTACGATTGGGCCAACGAGCGTGCCTGTGGGGAGGCGAACATGGAAGACAAGCATCTATATCGAGAGACGCAATGGGATGTATCGGCCGAGGAAAGCCGCGCGCACCATGGCCTTGTCGCGATTGGTTTTGCGGTGCTTGCCGTGCCGGTGATTGCCTTTTGTATCTGGACGTTTGGCGGTCGCGGCGGCGCTGCCTGGGAGTTTGAGGCCGACGATGCCCTGCCGATCATGACAGTGAAGGTCGCGGGCGACAATACCGTTGCCGCGCCGGGCGACTATTGGTATCCGCGCAACGAGTTTGTGCAGTTGCAGCTGAGTGGCGGATCCATTCCTGGTGAAGAGATCGAGCGCGTGACCTTCGATGCGTCGCTTAAGACGCTGTCGGTCGAGCTCAAAGATCAAGGGGATGTGCCCACGACGATGGATATCGCGCTGACGGAATGGCGCCTGGAGCCCCCGTCGGGCGTCAAGGTGTCCGAGGTGGAGCATGTCAAGATTACCTATCAGGACGGCTCGACAAATGAAATTGCCAAAGCCGACGGCTTGGCGGAATAGATGCCGTGCCTAGGCAGCATATTCAAAAGTAGCGTTGGTCCTACAAAGCCTGTTCGTTCAGGAAGACCAAAGTGTTTTTATTTGAAAGCTCGGGAAAGTGACGATAACCAATGTCGAACGCGGTGAGCTCGCTTGCATCCTCGAGCTTGTTTTCTGCCATCCAGCGCACCATGGAGCCGTGCGCCTTTTTGCTGGCGGTCGACCGTTGGATGGGTTTTCCGTTGCGGATGCCTTCGCCAAAGAGGCATGTGACGACCGTGGCGTCGCCCGCGAGGCAGGGCAGAACGGCTTTGGCGTATTCCGCGCTGGCGAGATTGACGATTGTAGCGTTGGAGCCTGCCGGAGCGATGGCCCGTGCGAGCTTGTCGCCCCAAAACGCGTAGAGGTCTCGGGCATTGTCGACGGCAAGCTTCGCGCCCATCTCCAGCCGATACGGTTCAACGGCATGAAGGGGGCGCACGCATCCGTAAAGGCCCGAGAGGATCCAGAGATGGTTTTGTAGCCAGTCGAGCTGCGCGGAATCCATCACCTTGGGCGCCATGCTCTGGTATTGAATGCCGTGATAGGACATGACGGCGGGGGAGAGGTGACGGGCGAGTGCGGGATTGTCGAAATCGCCGTTTTTCAGGATGGGCCCGAACTCATGCAGGGTGTTGAGGCAAGGCCCCAGCAGTTTGTCACTCACGTTCCGTAGCGCCTGCAGGCCGCCGCTGCCTTCATTCCGCTCGATATCTAGCAGTGCGCGGTGGAGGCGAGCTGTCTCGCGCACAAAGGGTGGAATGCCCAGGACTTCAAAAGCATCTTGGGCCGCGCGCATTTGCTTGGCGGGCGAAATGATGACCTGCAACATGGAACCGTTCTCTCGCTAAAAAAGTTGCGGTGGAATACGGTCTGTTTGTGCCATTGAAAGGCCAAATCAATCCGTATTCCACCGCAAGTTATGGGTGGGGTGGATTAGGCGCGCTCGAGGAAGGCCTTGTAGCCGCGGTAGGCCTCGTAGATGTCGGCCTTGTTGGCGACCTCCCACAGGGCGTGCATGGACAGGACGGCAACGCCGGAGTCGATGACGTTCATGCCGTACTTGGCCATGATGTAGGCGATGGTGCCGCCGCCGCCCGCGTTGACGCGACCGAGCTCGCAGGTCTGGAAGTCTACGCCGGCCTCGTCCATGATGTCGCGGACGAGGGCCACATACTCGGCGTCGGCGTCGTTGGAGCCACCCTTGCCGCGGCTGCCCGTGTACTTGTTAAAGCACAGGCCGCGACCCATGAAGGCGGCGTTCTTGGTCTCGAACTTGCCGGCATAGCCCGGGTCGAAGCCGGCGGACACGTCAGAGGAGAGCATACGGCTGTGGGCGAGTGCGCGGCGCAGGGCCAGCGGGCTATCCTCGCCGGCGAGCGTCATGATCTCGGCGACGGTGTTCTCGAAGAAGCGGCTCGTCATGCCGGTGGCACCCACGGAACCGATCTCCTCCTTGTCGACGATGAGTGTGATGCTCGTGCGCTCCACGTTGGTGACGTTGATCTGGGCGAGCATGGAGGGGTAGGCACAGACGCGGTCGTCATGGCCATAGCCCAGAATCATGGAGCGGTCGAGGCCCATGTCGCGGGCGGGGCCGGCGGGCACGACCTCGATCTCGGCGGAGAGGAAGTCCTCCTCCTCGACGTCGTACTGCTCCTTGAGGATGTCCAGGAACATCTGCTTGACGGGCTCCTTGGGGGCGTCCTTGTCGTTCTCGTCAAACTTGACGGGACGGCCGCCCACGATCACGTCGAGGATCTCGGCGTCGACGGCGTCCTTGGCGGGCTTGGCCATCTGCTCGCTCGAGAGGTGAATCAGCAGGTCGGAGATGGTAAAGACCGGGTCGTCCGCCTTGTCGCCGATGTTGATGTCGACGGTGGTGCCGTCCTTTTTGCAGATGACGCCCACGAGTGCGAGCGGGGAGGCTACCCAGTGGTAGCTCTTGACGCCGCCGTAGTAGTGCGTGTCGAGGTAGGCCATGTCGCCGGCCTCGAAGGCGGGGTTCTGCTTAAGGTCTAGGCGCGGCGAGTCCACGTGGGCGCCCAGGATGTTAAAGCCCTGCTCGAGCGGGGCGGTGCCCAGGTTGACGAGCATAAGGTCCTTGCCGTGATTGGCGGCGTACACCTTGTCGCCGGCCTTGAGCGCGCGGCCCTCGGAGATCACGGTCTCCAGATTGACGTAGCCCGCCTCCTCGGCCATCTTGATACCGGTCTTGACGCACAGGCGCTCGGTCTTGTTCTCGCTCAAAAACTGCTTATAGCCGCGGCAAAGCTCCTCGAGCTCTTCGATCTGCTGTGGCGTGTACTTTTTCCATGCGCAGGGACGTTCCATGACGCAGGCTCCTTTCGGATCGATCGTGCTGGTTGATGTACCGTGAGCCATCGTATCACGCGCGGGCCCGCGGCGGCAGGGAAGCCTGATGTGCGGTGGCCGCGGGGCGGGGAGCCTTGATTATCAACTTCATCCGAACACCTCCCACATTCATCCGCACATGT
>CAJMOL010000196.1 GCA_905215095.1 uncultured bacterium
TAACCTGAGTCATCCGCCCAAGCAAAACCACCACAAAGGTGCCTGTCCCCTTTGTGGTGGTTTTGGGTCTGAGGCGACGCTAGTGGCGGAGTCCCAGCAGGCCGCGGCCGCGATGACGGGCGTCGGCGTGCACCTGAGCGTGCGGACCGGCGGCCTTCACGGACTCGGGCAGGTGCGAGTACTTCTTCTCGAAGTTCTCCTCGAACATCACGGCCAAGTTGTGCGCCGCCTCGTCGTAGCGCGCGGTGCTCTGCCAGTACTGGCGCGGCACCAGGATGCCGTCGGGCACGCCATGGCACGTGGTGGGAATGTCGACGTTAAAGATATCGTCGTGCACAAACTCGCTGTCCTCGATGGTGCCGTCGAGGGCGCGAGCGACCAGCGAGCGCGTGTAGGCAAGCTCGATGCGATGGCCCACGCCGTAGCCGCCGCCAATCCAGCCGGTGTTGACCAGGTACACACGCGTGCGGCCGTCGGCGATGCGCTCACCGAGCATCTTGGCATAGACCATGGGGTCGAGCGGCATAAACGGCTCGCCAAACAGCGAAGAGAACGTGGGCGTGGGCTCGGTGACGCCGACCTCGGTGCCGGGGATCTTGGCCGTAAAGCCCGTCACAAAGTGGTACATGGCGGCATCGGCCGTCAGGCGTGAGATGGGCGGCAACACGCCAAAGGCGTCGCAGGTCAAAAACAGCACGACGCTCGGAGTGGTGCCCATGCCCTTGGTCCACGCGTTGGGGATATGCTCGACAGGATAGGCCACGCGCGTATTGTGCGTGATCGAGACGTCGTCGTAGTTGGGCTTGCGATTCTCATCGAGCACCACGTTTTCACAGATGGCGCCAAAGCGGACGGCGTTGAAGATCTCGGGCTCGTGGAACGCGTCCAGGCCCTCGCACTTGGCGTAGCAGCCGCCCTCGACGTTAAAGATGCCCATATCGGACCAGCCGTGCTCGTCATCGCCGATCAGCAGGCGCGTGGGATTGGCCGAAAGCGTGGTCTTGCCGGTGCCGGACAGGCCAAAGAACACCGCGGTCTCATGCGTGACGGGATCCATACTGGCGGAGCAATGCATGGGCAGAACGTCGTCCTCGACGGGCAGCAAATAATTCATAACGCTGAAGATGGACTTTTTGATCTCGCCGGAGTAGCCGGTGCCAGCGACCAGAATCACGCGCTCCTGGAAATTGATGACCACCGCGGCGCTGGAGTTGAGCCCCTTGACGGCAGGATCGCACTGATAGCCGGGTGCGGCAAGGACGCAGAAGTCCGGCTCGCCGGTGCGTGCGATTTCGCGGGCAAGCGGGCGGGCGAGCATCTGCTTAATAAAGAGCGCTTGGCTGGCACGCTCGCAGGCGACGAGCAGGCGACGCGTGTGGTTACGATCGGCGCCGGCCATGCCGCGGGTGACGAACACGTCGCGCTCGTTGAGATAGTCGACGATGCCGGCTTTGATGACCTCGTAGCTTTCGACGGACAGCGGGCGGTTGACGGCGCCCCAGGCAATCTTGTCGTGGACATCGGGGGTGTCAACGATAAAGCGGTCGTTGGGCGAACGTCCGGTACGCTCCCCCGTCTCGATCACGAGTGCGCCGTTGGAGGCCATACGGCCCTCTTCGCGGCGAATCGCATGCTCGACGAGCTCGGCTGCCGGCAGGTCAACCAGCAGACGGGGCTGGTTCTCGGCGGGATCTTCGACCAGCGTGATGCCAAAGTTGGACAGAACTTCTGCGGGGGTAACACCGGGCATGGGGCCTCCTTTAAAAGCGCGACACGTGGACGCGGCGCACACTTTACTCACGTAAAGCCCGTTGTACCCGATATGCAAAAACGTTTTTGCGGCAACGGCGAAGCGCCCGCCCAACGGTCAAAAATCGCACGCAAGCGGCCTAGTCATTGGGGACGGTTTTAAACGACTAGTCATTGGGAACACTCTTGAACAGGCAACATTCAAGGAGTGTCCCCGGATGCCGGCACTTAGGGACGTTCCTAAAGTGCCGGCACATAAGTAATGTCCCCAAGTGCCGACTACAGCGGCAAGCCTTGGCCGAGCATGGCGATGGCGCTCATGAGGACCAGCATGCCGGCAGCGTAGGGTAGCACCGCGCCCAAGAGTTCGGCATCCTTGCCTCGCACGTGGACGGCAGCCAGGCCAATCGCGAGCGTCTGCGGAGAGATCATCTTGCCGGCGGCAACGCCAAGCGCGTTCAGCGCAACCATCCAGTAGTCACTCACGCCCAGCGCCGTAGCCGCCTGGCTCTGGATGGGACCAAACAGCATGCCCGAGGACGTGCCCGAACCGGTCACGAACGCACCGACGGCACCGATCCACGGGGCCAGAATCGGGTACAGACCACCGGCGACGGCGATGCAGAACGCGCTGATCGAAGAAATCATGCCCGCATAGCCCATCACCTTGGCGCAGCCCAGCACCGAAAGCATGGTGATAACCGTCGGCATCATCTGTTTGACGGTCGCGGCCAGTACCTCACCCATCAAGCGCGGCGAAGCGCCCTGAATGGAACCGCCGACAAACGCCGCCAGGAAAATCCAGACGCCCGGCGTATTGATCCACGAAAACGTAAGCGTACCGGGGTTCTCGCCGCAATACACCTGCACGTGGCTCGCAAACGGCGCAAGCGCAGCATGCACGGCGGGCACCAAGTTGGACGTACCCAGCAGCAATACAAAAATCAAGATGAAGCACGACCAGGCCGAAAGCGCCGATTTAACGGTGAGCTGTTCGCCGGAATCGATATTCATATGGAAGCGCGCGTCCAAATGCCCCGACTTCTCGGCGCGCATGGCGAGCACGGCAGTCAGCGCAAGTGACACGATGGAACCCACGACTACGGCAAGCTCGGGACCCACAAACATGGCAACGACCAGAGCCGCGCCGACAAACGACACGCCGGAGAGCAACGCCACGCCGGCAACACCGTGCAGACGCTCGCCCACACTCGCGGCATTGCCCTGGTCATCGGCAACACGACCCGCAACCAGCACGATAAGCAGCGGCATCGCCACAAAGAAGGGCGCGAGCTGCACCAGCTGAACGGTAGCCAAATGCAGGGAATCCAGACCCACCAGATCGGCAACGGACACCGTGGGGATACCAATGGAGCCGTAGGGCGTGGGCACGCCGTTGGCCAGCAGGCAGATCAGCACGGCAGGCACGGCCTCGAAACCAAGGCCCGCGAGCATGCCGGCGGGAATGGCAACGGCAGTACCAAAGCCGGCCATGCCCTCCATAAAGCCACCGAAGCACCAAGCCACGAGCAGCGCCAGCAGACGGCGGTCGCTGCTGATGGAGGTGATCATACTGCCGATCACGTCCATGGCACCCGTGCGCACGCACAGGTTATACGTGAACACCGCGGCGATAATTACGAGCACGATAGGCCACAGGGCCATCAAAAAGCCCTCGAGCGAGGCCGTGGCTATCTGCGCCGCCGGCAAATGCCACCACGCAAAGGCGAGCACGCACGAAAGGGCGAACGAGCCAATGGCGGCCTTCCAAGCCGGCCATTTAAAGCACAGCAGCATCACGACGAGCCAGATGATGGGCATAAGAGCCAGCAAAAACGCAGCGACATCCATGGGTGAAAACTCCTTGGTACCGCGTAAGCGGCATCGGGGGGGTCACAAAACTTCAACAGGATACCGCACGTTTACCGACAAATTACAGCCGCCCGCCGAAATTATTGAACAACCTGTTCAAAAACACGAACGGACACCACCGCGACTATACTAGAGCGCAGTAAGAGAAAGGAACCGCCTTGAGTATCACGCCCCTCGATAGCATCCGCCGCGCCATCGCCCGCCGC
>CAJMOL010000197.1 GCA_905215095.1 uncultured bacterium
GCAAGCTCGAGGGTCGTCTGGTCCCCGAGGCTGGGTTTGATTTTGTGCCCATTACGGTCACGGGCTTCGACCGCTCCCGTCCTTGGACGGCGCTGACCTCGCTGTGGCGTGTCAACAAAGCCAAGCGTGCGCTCGCCAGTCATTTCTCAAAGGTCGGCAAGCCCGATGCCGCCATTGGTTTTGGTGCCTATGTCGAGGTTCCGCTGCTGGGGTGGTGCAAGGGCGCGGGCGTTCCGTATCTGCTGCATGAGCAGAACTCTGTTCCGGGCCTGGCCAACAAGATGATGAACTCCCACGCCGCCCGCGTGTGCATCTCGGTGCCGGCAGCGCGTTCGGTCTTTGAGCGCGAAGGTGACCCTGACCACGTGCTCATGACCGGCAACCCCGTACGTCGCTCGGTGATCGAGGGCGATCGCGCTCGCGGCCGCAAGGCACTTGGCGTTCCCGAGGACGCTACGCTGCTGCTCGTCTTTGGCGGTTCACTTGGCGCCCAGCACCTCAACGAGCGTGTGGCTTCGCTCAAAAACGAGCTGCTTTCGCGCAAGAACCTCTATGTGTTGCATTCGACGGGTGCCGACGGCTTTGAGGAGACCGAGCGCGCTTTGGCGCTGACGCCCGAGGAGGCGAAGCGCTATCGAGTCCAGCCCTACATCGACAACATGGGCGATATGCTGGCTGCGGCCGATTTGGTGCTCTCGCGTTCCGGTGCCTCGAGCGTGGCCGAGATCGCCGCGCTTGCCGTATCCGCACGCCACGGCCGACCACCAGACCACGAATGCCCGTTACCTGGTCGATGCCGGTGCCGGCGTGCTTTGCGCCGATGCCGATATCGATGCCCCTGCCTTTGCCGACGAGCTTCTGCACCTGATCGATGACGCTGCGGCGCGTGATGCCATGCGTCAGGCGGCGCGTGGTCTGGCTCAGGATAGGGCCGCCGCTCTTCTGGCGGATGCGGTAGAGGGTTTGATTGCGTTAGTTAGACGGGATATCACCGGTCGCCCTCGCGCGGATGCGGTAGGTGCGGTACAGTTAACGGGTTACAGGCAGTGTTTACGCAAGGAGTACACGAGCACATGGCTGATTCCCAGACTGCAACCTCCGCGCCCGAGTTCAAGAGCGCCCACTTTATCGGTATCGGCGGCGCCGGCATGAGCGGCATCGCCCTCGTTCTTCACGAGCGCGGTTATGCCGTTACCGGCTCCGACCTTAAGACGTCACGTTATATCCGCCAGCTTACCCGCGCTGGTGTGAAGGTGCATGTGGGCCATGAGGCCGCCACGATCGACGAGGTCAAGCCCGACGTGGTTGTTGTCTCCACCGCTATTCCGGAGTCCAACCCTGAACTCGTGCGCGCTCGCGAGCTTGGTATTCCCGTGTGGCCCCGTGCCAAGATGCTCTCTGCTTTGGGCCACGGCTACACCACCGTCGCTGTTGCCGGCACGCATGGCAAGACCACCACGTCTTCGATGTGCGCCACCATGCTCGACCGCATGGGTCTGGATCCGAGCTTCTTGATCGGTGGCATCGTCGAGGGCTATGACACGAACGGCAAGAACGGCTCGGGCGACTACTTTGTCGCTGAGGCCGACGAGTCCGACAGCTCCTTCCTGTTCCTGAACCCCAACGTGGTCATCGTGACCAACGTCGAGGCCGACCATCTCGATCACTACTCGGGCATCGAGGAGATCGAGGCCACCTTTGCTAAGTTTATGGGGCTGGTGGGCGAGGACGGCACCGTCATCGTTTGCGGCGAGGATCCGCATCTGGTCGAGCTCGCCAAGTCGACGGGCCGTCATGTGCTTTCCTATGGCTTTGCCGAGAACAACGACATCGTCTGCGTACATCCGGATGTCAAGGGCATCCAGAGCGATTTTATCGTTCGCTTTGAGGACGGCACCGAGCACGCTGTCGAGATTAAGAGCAACCCAGGTCGTCACAACATGCTCAACGCCACGGCCGTCTTGACCGTCGCCCATGTCCTAGGCCTCGATATCGATGCCGCCGCTAAGGCACTTTCGAGTTTTGAGGGCGTTCGTCGTCGCTTTACCCACGTGGGCGATATCGACGGCATCACGGTGGTTGACGATTACGGCCATCATCCCACCGAGATCAAGGCGACGCTCGCTGCTGCCTCTTCGCTGGGCTACAAACATGTCGACGTCGTGTTCCAACCGCACCGCTATTCGCGCCTGCAGGCTCTGTGCGATGACTTTGCCGATGCCTTTGCCAACGCCGACAAGCTGCTGCTGATCGATGTATTCTCCGCCGGCGAGATGCCGATTCCGGGCGTTACCTCCAAAATGCTTGCAGATACCGTTCGCGCTAAGCACCCCGGCAAGGAGGTCGTGTACTGCTCCAGTCGTCTTGAGCTCAACCAGGAGCTTGAGAAGCTCGTGGGCGAGGGCGACCTGCTGCTCACCATGGGTGCCGGTGACGTTACGACCGTCGGCCCCGAGTTCATCGAGTATCTGACTGCCAAGAAAGATGCTTAACCTCTATGGGTCTGTTTAACGCCGTCATGGCGCTTTCGGGCATGATCGACACGGACGTGGTCGAGGACGAACGTCTTGCACGCCATACAAGCTATCGTATCGGTGGCAAGGCCGACCTCTTTGTGACGTGCCATAGCTACCATGCCCTGCGTCGCGCCGTGGCGGTGCTCGACCGCGAGCAGGTGCCGTGGGTGATTATCGGCAAGGGGTCCAATCTGCTTGTTGCCGATGCCGGTTATCGCGGCGCCGTTATTTCGCTGGGACGTGAGTTTCAGCGCACGGTTGTTGCCGAGGACGGCTGCACGCTGACCGTTGGTGCGGGCGTGATGTTCGCGCGTTTGGTCAACGACGGCTTGTCGCGCGGGCTTTCGGGCCTTGAGTTCGCGGTCGGTATTCCCGGTTCGGTCGGCGGCGCCGTGTCCATGAACGCAGGTACGCGGACCGAGTGGATCGGCTCTCTTATCGAGGACGTGGTCACGTTTGATCCGGCGTCCGGTATTAAGCACTATGCAGGGTCCGAGATCGCTTGGGGGTATCGCGAGTGCAGCTTACCGCGTAACGAGATCATTCTCGAGTGCGTGCTCAAGCTCAAACCCGCGTCTAAGGCCGACATTCGCGAGCGTATGGAGCGGTACCTGACGCGCCGCAAGCGCACGCAGCCCATGGGCCGTGCATCCTGCGGATCGGTCTTTCGCAACCCGCCCGACGCAAGCGTGGGCAAGTTGATTGAGGATTGTGGATTAAAGGGTTTTTCGATTGGCGGCGCGGAAGTTTCGCCCGTTCACGCTAATTTTATCGTTAATAACGGAACCGCCTCGGCCGATGACGTGGCCGCGGTTATCAGGCATGTGCACGGAAAGGTGAGGGAGGCGTATGGCATCGAGCTCAGACCGGAAGTTAAATTCCTCGGCTTCTAGAGCATCGAAACCCACCTTCCGCCGCGCCGGAGGGCGTTCCGGCGCACCTGCCCAGCCTCAACATAAGCCCGCCATGCCCTCCAAGTCTGTTGCCCCCGTTCGTCCTGCCAAGCGCCCGGTCGTCGGCTCGCAGCTGGGAGGACGCCCCGCTTCTAAAAAGACGAGTCGTCCGGCTCCGCGTCCTTCGGTGACGCCCAAGCCGGCGATGGGCACCAAGACCTCCCGACCCATGGCGACGCCCAGGCCTTCGCTGGGAGCTCGTGCGCCGTATGCCGGTCGTACGTTGCCTGGCGCTAAGCCGCGTTCGCTGACATCGGTACCCGCCGCCAAGGCGTCTTCGGCAAAAAAGGGCCTCAATCCTCTGTCATCGCTCGGTGCCATGGCGGGTAAGGCGACCGACGCCGCTTCTGCCATCA
>CAJMOL010000198.1 GCA_905215095.1 uncultured bacterium
CAAAACACGCGGCCGGAGTTGGCCTCACTACCCTTGGTGAGCAGGCCGTTCTTACTGAGTAGGTCCTTGCTGAGGAAATAGACGTGGCGCGGCTCGAGAATGTCGTGCGCGGCTCCGAAGTCGTTGGTAATTGTGACCAGGTGGCGCCTGTCAAGGATGTTGTCTGCCAGCTTGTCCGCCACGTTTGAGAAACGCACGCCCGTCTGCTCGTTCAGGCTCGGGGAATCCGAGAGCCAAAGAACGACGGCATTCTCGTCGGGCATGAGGCTCAGATCGTCGTCTCCGAAGAAGAGCGCTTCGATCGTCGCTGCGCACATGACCGTTTTGCCCGACCCCGTGGGAGATGCGAGGCATATCGAGGACAGCTCGCCGTCCTGCTCGTAGCGTCGGCGCATCGACTGCAACTTGTTCGCCAGGGTCGCGACCGCACCGGCTTGGAAATCCTTAAGTTCGACTCTCATGTTTACCTCACCGCATCCTCGGCGGCAATCTTGAACGATTGCAGGTAGTTCTCGTACAGGCGGACGACGTCGAGCCCAGGCAGTTGTGCCTTGACGGAGGCGTATCGAGCCGTGTCGTCCGTGATCACATAGGCGCACCCTATGCTGGCATTCTGCTTGACGGCGTCTATGAAAGCGCCGACCGAAGCAAAGTCGAAGAGGACGGCGTAGGCGTCGGCCATGGCAAAGCCCGGCTGCTCGTGCTTGATGATGCTGCCACGCGAACCAGCGCGCAGCCAGAGCAGGGGCGCGATCTCCTCGAAGGCCACGCCCAGCTCGACGGCGTCCGGGTCTTCGTAGGTGAGGTCAAAGAAGACGGCGTTTTCCTCGAAGCCGTCGGCCATGGGGAACTCGTCGGTGAACTTGTAGTCACCCTTGATGGAATCGCCCTCGGGCGTCTTGCCCGTGATGGCCGCCGTGACGCGTGGTTTGGTAACGTACTGGCAGATGCCCAGCGCCTCCCATTCGGGGTCGCCCTGGCGAAGACCGCGCTTGGTGAGCTTTTTGGATTCGTCCTCGGAGACCTCGTTATTCGTTACGCTGATGGAGCGCCTACGCCCGCCGTCCTGATGGTTCAAGCGCATGACGGCATGTGCCGTGGTGCCCGATCCTGAGAAGAAATCGACTACAAGGGCGTCGGGCTTGTCGGCAACAACGGAAGCGATTGAGAGCTCGGTCGCATAAAGGGACTTTGGAAATGTGAAGCGCCTATCGCCGATGAACTTTTTGATATATCGGCTCCCGTATTCACCGGCAGAGAACTGCGAGCCACTCCAAACAGTTGTTGGAATGGCAGAGCGCTCTCCCTGCTCTTCGAGAAGCAAGGACCCATCCTCAGCCTTGCCGATGAGTTTAATTTCTCCATTCTTGAGACGCTCCTCTTGGGAATCTCCTAGGTAAAGGAGGGAGTACCGATCACTCTTTTTGTTGTACTCACCTACTTTTGCGCACCCGCGATCAAGCTTGGCCTGTAGAGCATTCTGGGAGATCCTCCAAGTCGCCTCTCGGCCATCGGTCCTAATAGGCCAAACTGCCCTGAGACCCGTTTTTGTCGGTATCTTTGTCCAGTCTTGTTCAAGGGGGAGAGAAGCGCCGAGCTCCTTAATTGTCGCGGTCTCCTCATCGATATAGATGGGATAGAAGAGGTTCGGCCTTGCGGTGCGAGCGGCATTGGGACCGCCCCTCAGCAGCCGCTCCCAACGTACTTTACGTTGGGAGCGGCTGCTCGACGCGTCATCAGCCACTTTTTCCTCAAGTTCTCCGAACTCAACGGAATAGAGTCTGCGGTCCACTTGGCACGGCGCGGCGGTGCCAAAAAAGCAAAAGACAGCGTACTCGTCAGCTCTCTTGAACTGGTTGCCGCGGGCAACCCCGTTCTTGTTTATGGTGATTGAAACCGTCTGGATACCGGTCGCGTTGGGAAAAACGCTCTCTAAAAGAAGCTCAAGCCTTGCGTACTCCTTCTCGTCGATCGTCACGATGAGTACGGAATCGTTGGGGTTGAGCAGCTGCTTGGCGAGCTTGAGGCGGCGCTCCATGAAGGCAAGCCACTTGGAGTGGCGATAGGCGTCGGAGCCGTCGACGTAATCGTTGTTGTATTTCCAGTCGCGGGCGCCAGTGTTATAGGGTGGGTCAATATATATGCAGTCCACTTTGCCTGCATAGGCAAAGGCCAAGGTTTCAAGAGCATGGTAGTTTTCGCCGTTAATGACTACTTGATAGGGCTTATCGCCAGCGCGCTCGACACGCCCAGTCTCTTTGAGGCCAGCATAAATCGGCTGGTCATATTCAGCAACAGGCACGACATCGTCGACAGCAACGGAGCGGGGCTCACATTCGTTTTCGTCATATGAGGGCGATTGATATGGCTTTAGATCAGCAACCCCCCCCGAACGGCATTTACCAACCATAGCAGTTGGGAGCTAGAGTCCTCTTTTTTACCACGCTCGGGAAGCACCTGTACGACATCGCCCTCCATGATAGGTTTGCCATAAAGGCGAAGTCGCTCTGGACGGTTGTGTTCAAATACAAGCCCAAACTGGCGCTGCGCAGCAAAGGCGCGGATGTCGGCAGCGAGCTGACGATCGCCCAGCTTGACAGCGCGATCAACAAGGTTCTGAACGACCGCTTGCGCTGTCTGAGACATCACTTCTCCCCCTTGCACTTCTCGTCAATCCATTCGCGCAGGACTTTAGCCACCGTCTTATCCTGGCGCGCGGCATAGGACTTAAGAGCCCGCTTATCCTCGCGGGTTATCGAGAGCGTGAACTTATCTAGCTCCCTTTCGGCATGAACAGCCTGATCTTCCTCCATGATCGCCCCTCCGAATTGACCTGTTCTACGTTCCTTAATTGACCGAAATCATTTTACTTCAGAATACGTAATTACGTAATTACGTATGCCAATTTGAGCCATGCATCACTCAATCACTAGTCAGTATTCGTTGACGAATCGTTGGGGATAACGAATATATCGAGGTAGACAGTCGTTTTTACCGTCTGTGAGTACCAGCAAATCGATACTCAAAACGTCGTGAGTACATTTTGAGTACCAGTCCGAGCGGCCTCTTGCGGGCGGACGCGATCTGCCGGTCAGCATTAATTGAAATAAATTGATGGCGTTGCTTCGGTAATTGAAAACACTTTAAAAAATACCAGCAAACAATAATCCCAGCTAAACAGCTTGAGAGATTGCGTGGCTGGTTTGCATGTACCACATACACCACAATGCACAAGTATCCATGGCACGCAAATAAAAAACGAGGGAGGCCGCATCCGACCTCCCTCGCAAAGAGCTATTTACTATTCCCACTCGATGGTCGCGGGCGGCTTGGACGTGATGTCGTAGCACACGCGGTTGGCACCCGGGACCTCAGCCACAATGCGACCAGAGATCTTCGCCAGCACCTCGTAGGGCAACTTGGCCCAGTCGGCGGTCATGGCGTCACTGGACTCGACGGCACGCAAGATGATCGGGCGCTGATAGGTGCGCTCGTCGCCCATAACGCCCACAGACTTGATGTCGGGCAGCACCGCGAAGTACTGCCAGCAGCTGTGCTCGGAGTTGCGGTCGCCAGTCTCCTCAAAAAGCTTCTGGTTATACGCATCGAGCTCCTCGCGCACGATGGCGTCGGCGTTCTTCAGGATCTCGAGCTTCTCCTTGTCGACCGCGCCGATGATGCGGATGGCCAGACCCGGGCCCGGGAAAGGCTGGCGGAACACGATGTGACCCGGCAGGCCCAGTGCCAGACCAAGTGCGCGGACCTCGTCCTTAAAGAAGTGGTCGAGCGGCTCGATAAGATCGAA
>CAJMOL010000199.1 GCA_905215095.1 uncultured bacterium
GGTAGAGACGATTTAGCCCGCTAGATGTTACAGATCGAGACGGAAGATTCTAGTCGCAGGCGATGTCGAGGTTCTTTCCGACGAGGCCTACGTAGCCGCCTTCGCCGGCGGGATATTTGACTGAATAGGAAAAAAAGGAAAAAATAGGAAAAAAAGGAAAGGAGACTCATGACTGAAACCATCTTCTCCCCCTCATTTGGAAATCGCCCGTCCTATCTGGTGGGTCGCGGGAACGTGATTTCGACATTCATCTCCGGTCTTGAGCAGGAGCCGGGCAATCGAGACCGAGCCATGCTCATGCTCGGCCAGCGAGGCAGCGGCAAGACGGTTCTTCTGTGGGAACTTGCCGACCGCGCACGCAAGCTCGGTTTTGTTGTCGCCACACCCACCGTAGCCTCCGAAGATATGCTTGAGCGCATTGTTGAAAAAATCCAAGAAGCAGGCGAGCCTTATGTCAGCAAGCGTCATCTCCCCAAACTTTCTGGCGGTAGCTTGAGCGTCTTCGGCTTCTCAGCCGGTCTCGAGTTCACACGCAATGTGCAGGAGACTAAGAGTTTCCAGTTCAAACTCACGCAGCTGGCGCGCAAGCTGACCGAGCAGGGGCACGGCATCCTCATCCTTATCGATGAGCTCCAAGCTAATTCACCTGAGATTAGACAGCTCGTCACCGCCTATCAAGAGCTGGTCGGCGAGGGGCTCAACGTCGCGCTCGTCATGGCGGGCCTCCCGGGAGCAGTCTCCGCGACACTCAACGACCGCGTACTGACATTTCTCAACCGCGCACGCAAGGTCACGCTCGAACCGCTTTCAGTCGGAGATGTCGATGCCTATTATCAGCGGGCTTTCGAAGAGCTCGACCTTGATATTCCAGGCAATCTTCGGCTGGACGCTGCTCGCGCAACTCAGGGCTCGCCCTACATGCTGCAGCTCATCGGCTACAACATCGCCAATCGTTGCCAGGCAGGAGAACACGTAACGCCAGAGCAAGTCGACGGAGCAATCGAAGCGTCAAAGGCCGATTTCGAAAACGATGTGTGCGAAACGACACTCGCCGCGCTATCGGACCAAGACGTCGCGTTTCTCGACGCAATGACTGATGACGAAGACGCCGTTTCGCGCATTTCCGATGTAGCGAAACGTATGTCAGTCACACCCGACTATGCGCAAAAGTATCGCCGGCGCCTCATCGACGCCGGCGTTATCGAACAGGCACGCCGCGGCTACGTGCGTTTCGCCGTACCATATATGGCTGACTACCTGCGCAGCCAACTCTAGGCAGCCACCACAATGGGGACAGGCACCTTTGTGGTGGATTGGGCCCGGTTTGTCTCGATCTGTAACAGTTGGGCCGCCAAAATCGGGCTTGGTGTTACAGATTGAGATTGTTCGGTCTGTCCCTGCAGTTTGTCTAAATCTGTAACAGGTAGAGACGATTTAGCCCGCTAGATGTTACAGATCGAGACGGAAGATTCTAGTCCACGGTGATGTCGAGGTTCTTGCCGATGAGGCCTACGTAGCCGCCCTCGGCAGCCTTGGGGCTGTCGGCGTGGCAGAGAACCCACTTGTCTGCCTTCCAGTAGCAGTAGCTGTCACCGGCCGCGGGCATGTCGGCCGCGGCCTCGGGGCGCGGACCATTGGTGCCAGCGGGCAGCGCCACCATCACCTGGAAGCCACCGTCGTCGACCATGCACGGCGTGTAGTGGAGCGTGGTGTTGAAAACCTCGACGACCTTGCCCGCCGGCACGCGGAACGCCTTGACGCACGCGGTGTCGAGCTTGCCGTCCTCGATCTCCCAGCGATGCGCCACGAGCAGGATAAAATCGCGTGCACCCAGGTTGAACTCGCTCGCGCGGTGGTACTCCAGGCAGTTGAGACGCGTGTTGTGGCCGTTGCACCAGCCGAGCTGGAAGGGACGGCCGCCAAACATGAGAAAGCCCAGTTTATCGGCATCCTTGACGCCCTCGAGCTCCGGCGCGCTTGCTACGTACTTGCTACCCTCGGGGATGGGCGTGGAGGCAAGCGCCTCGACGAGCGGAGCGGTCAGGTTGGACGGAACGTCGTTCCACACGCGGCCATAAGATTTGAACTCGGGATCTGATACAGAGTAGATATGCATGCTCACTCCTGTTCGTTTATGTGACAGTATGAACATTCTAGAACTATCTCGTTCCGTTTTGAGCGCCCAGCATGAAAAAGCGCCCCACAAAGAGCGGGAGCGCTTCTGGCGCAAACGCTATTCCTACCAGCAGCCTTACGCCTGCTGATAGTGCAGGTGCTTCTCGTCGATATCGGCCAGGTCGCGGTCGAGGTAGCGGCGCGCGAGCCAGTTGGCCATGGGGAGATTTTGATCCAGGTAGTTGCCACACTCCTCGGGAGCGGCTCCGGGGACATCGCCCTCAAAGCCGGCGACAAACTCGAACAGCTCACGCACGAGCGGCAGGATCTCCTCGCTCGTCAGCTCGCCAAAGACAACCAGGTAAAAGCCCGTGCGGCAGCCCATGGGGCCAAAGTAGACAATACGGCTCGACCACTCGGCATGATTGCGGAGGAACGTCGCGCCCAGGTGTTCGATGGTGTGGCACTCGGCCGTGTTCATGACCGGCTCCTTATTGGGCGTGGTCAGGCGTAGGTCAAAGGTGGTGACGGCGGCGGCGGTCGCCGGATCGCGGTCGATGCGGCTCACGTACACGCCGGGCTCAAGCAGCAGATGATCGACAGAAAAGCTCGCGATGCGCTCCATGGCAGATCCTCTCGTTAGTCAATTTGGGACGGGGCTCTTTTAGCTGGTTCGAATGGTCGCACCAATCATACCAGTCAAAAAAGCCCCGTCCCAAATTAGCCACCTGGGACGAGGCTAATGATTTTTTGATCCCCGTCCCAGAAAAATCATTCTAGGCAGTGTAGGAAATTGTGGCCTTCACCGCGTGGCGCCAGCCGGCGATCTTTTTGGCTCGCTCGTCGGCCGGCATCGAAGGCTCCACGATACTGCGAGCGCCGTAGACGTCGACGACGTCGCGCGTGTACATGCCCAGCGCAATGCCGCAGGCCCAAGCCGCGCCCAGGCCGCTCATCTCGTCGTTGCTCGCGATGCGGATGGGCGAGCCCACAAGATCGCTCTCAAACTGCATCAGGTACGCATCGCGCGTGGGGCCGCCGTCAACGCGAAGCTCGGCCAGCGCCGCGCCCGAATCCTCGACCATCGCATCGATCACGTCGAAGATCTGATAGGCGATCGACTCGTCGGCGGCCTTCACGAACTCCGCGCGGCCCGTGGTGCGCGTCATGCCAAAGACGCAGCCCTCGGCGGCGCTTGCCCAGCGCGGCGCGCCAAGGCCGGTAAACGCCGGCACAAAGTAGACGCGGCTCGCCGGGTTGGCGGCATAGCACAGGTCGGTGACCTCTTCGGGGTTGTTGATGAGCTCCAGGTCGTCACGCAGCCAGGTCTTGACGGCGCCGGCGTAGCTCGCGTTGCCCTCGAGCACGTACTCGGTCACGCCGTCCATGCGCCACGCAAGCGAGCTCGAAAGCCCGTGTGAGCTGGCCACAAACTCGTCGCCGACGTTCATCATAACCGAGCTGCCGGTGCCATAGGTCGCCTTGGCCATGCCGCGGCTGTGGCAACCCTGCGCAAACAAGGCGGCGTGGCTGTCGCCGAGCACGCCGTGAATGGGCACGGGCGCCGGCAAAAAGCCGCCCAGGTCCGTTGTGCCGAACAGGCCGTCGGAATCGGTCGCCTGCGGCAGGCAAGCAGCGTCGATGCCAAAGGCCTCGCACACCGGCTCGCTCCAGCAGCCA
>CAJMOL010000200.1 GCA_905215095.1 uncultured bacterium
GGCGCAGGAGTTCGAGCAGAGCGAGGCCGAGCAGCCGGAGCCTGTCGATGTCGCCGAAGCCACGACGTCCTTCGAGGCTCCGCAGCCGACATCCGCTGACGTTGCCGAGGCTACGACGTCCTTTGAGGCGCAGCAGCCGGTCGATGGCACCATGTCATTCGATGCCACGATGACGTTTGAGAAGCAGGGCACCGCAATTGCCGAGCCCCTTCCCATCTCCGATGATGCCAAGGATGCCGCCGATGATTCGGCTGTCGACGAGGCCGATTCCGTTGAGGCCAGCGCACCCGAGCAGGTCGAGGCTCCTGTTATGGAGCAGGAGCCCCCTGCGATTGACGAGGCTCCCAAGACGGATGAGTCCAGGCCTTATTCTACGCAGATCTTTACCATGCCCGCGCCGAGCGACCCCGGTGCCACGGTGGCCAATGTCGCTCCCACGCAGGACGAGACAGTGGACTCCCTCATGGCGCAGATTTCGTCTCAGGTGCCTCCGCGCCAGCAAATGAATATCTCCGATCCGGCCTCCGCGCCCGCACCCTCTTCGTCGCCGCTGGCCTCGGTCCCCGATCCGTCGCTGCCTTCGATGCAACAGGCCAACGTCGCGTCCCGCACGTCGCTGTTCGATCTTCCCGATCCTTCGGCACAGACAAATGATCCCTTTGCGACGGCGCAGGGCCCCGAGCCCACATCGGCACCGGTCGCGACCCCCATGCCCATCTCCTCGGGCGCACAGCCGCTCGAGACCATCTCGGCTCCTGCTTCGACGGGCGCCAAGCCGCAGAAGCGTGGCCTAGGTGGCTTGTTCGGTCGCAAAAAGAAGAACGAGCAGGACAGCATGAGCGACTGGCTGGGCGTCGAGGACGATTACGATGCCAAGAAGTCCGGCCGCGGCATTGGCTCGTGGGATAACTTCGAGGATGACGACGACGGTTGGAAGGGCGGTGCCACCTCCTCCGATGGTGCTTCTGCCGAGGATATGCTCTCGGCCGTTGCCTCCATGGGTGACGATGAGCTGCTCGGCCACGATATCTGGTTCGTCGCAACGGGCGCGTCCGATTGCGACGGCGCCGGCATGAGGGCTTTTTTGGCCTCGCATCGTGACAAGCTCCGCGGTGTGTTCTTCATCAACCTCGAGTCTATCGGTGCCGGCAGGCTTTCGGTGGTAACGGTCGAGGGCGAGCAGCAGCTGTTTAAGGGCGATCGCCGCATCATGAATCTTGTCAGCAAGGTGTGTAAGTCGTTCCACGTCGATTGCGGCGCGTTCGAGATGCCCTATGCAAAAACCGATGCATCCGCAGCGCTCGAGGCGAGCCGTCGCGCCCTTACGATCGCCGGTGTGGACGGCCCGCGCCTTGCCTGCGCTCGCACCGAGGATGACCTGCCGTACAACGTCAATCCGACCAATATCGCTACGGTGTCCGAGGTCGTGACCGAGGTCATTCGTCGTTCGTAGACAGACCCGCTAAGGAGTCAGCGTGTTTTCGTACATCAAGCGCCATTGGCCCATCTATCTGATTTTGACCCTGATCGCTATCGCATTGGGTTTTGGGGCCGCGTATGTCGTTGGCGTTAAGGGCTCGACGCCCGAGACAACAATGAACGAAGAGGTGGAGCAAGAGCAAAGTTTGGGTGCCGACGGTATTTCCGAGTCCGATCAGGCAGCCATCGATGGCGGTTCGTCATCTGCTGAATAGCCGATTCATCGTTTATGCCCAAGGCGGGCGAGCCGGGAGACTGGCTCGCCCGCTTTTTTATCGTGCTAGCGCTTCTTTGTGGCTGACTTAAGGCGAGCGAACCATAGGGCCGCAGTACCCGAGGTCAGGAGTGCGGTGATGCATGCGGCGACGGTAGCAGATCCCGTTGCCGGCAGGTTCTGAGGCAGGGCGCATCGTTGGATGACGCGGTCCTCATCATGCGCCTCGAGCTTATCGCCACCGCCGTTGCGGCAAAGATCGACGCGCGCACTGTTGGCAAGTGCGGTTTGGGGCGTATAGGACGACGTTGCCTGCATATGCACGACTGCGCCTCGGGCATCTGAGTTAAGGGCCGCCTTGACATCGTCAAGATCGTCGTGTTCGTCTTTAAGGTCATCCCGGGTCCAAGAGCCCGCCTCGCTTCTGGTTGTAAAGTCGGCGGCCACCGCACCGTATTCAAAACGGATGCCCGTGATGACGGCGTCGTCTGTAAGATCAATCTCTTTCGTATCGAGCGTGACGGACTTGTCCGTCGGGATATCTGCTTTCCATAGGTGCCACCCGTCGTAATCGACGAGACGCATATCGTCGCCCAGCAGCTTTGTAACCTCTTCTGTTTCGAGCCAAGGATTGCGATGCCCGTCGTCAAGCGTTGCATTGACCTGCCTGCCCGTATCGCTTGTTCCTGCCGGAGACGTTCGATACCACACGTTGCACAGCCCGTTTAGATCACCGACCGCAATGGGGGTTTCAACGGCAACGAGTTTCGCTGCACCATCTTTGACGCACTCAAGGTCGTCGGTGATGGTTAACTCGTCGACCCAGGTGCTCGACTCATTTTTGGCGTCGATGGTATAGGAGAAGGCGCCTTGCGTATTGGCCCGTGCTTTGGCTCGGTTTTTTCCGTCGCCGTTGGCAATGAGTTTGCTTACGACTGGCTGTGCAATCTCTTGGCGCTTATCGACGCTTCCCCTGATCTCGATGGGGGTATCCTTCATGGCTACGGTTTGAACTTCTCCCGTGGCCTTTACTTCAAACGTTATCTCTTCGGCGAGGTCGTAGGTACGCGGAGACATCGTTTCGCGTAGGGTGTAGGTGCCGGGCGAAAGGTGCTCAATGTGGTGCGGTTTGCCGGATGAAGTCCAAGAATCGATTTCGTTGCCATTGGAGTCGCAGAGGACAAGCTCGGCGCCTGTCACTTCCTGACCTCCGCACGCGTCGACTTTGGAGACATCGATCTTGGTGTAGTCGTTGGAAACGTCAAGGCGCACTTCGATCACAGGCGTTTGCTGGTCGGCGTACGATAACTTCACAGTATGTGGGGTCGGGTTGAGCAGATAACCTTCGGGCGCTTGTGTCTCGACGACCTCGTAGGTGGCGGTACCGCATCCCAGCGAAAGATGGTCGACTCGCGCATGCCCCCGTTCGTCGGTTGTAACGGTGGCGACGGTTTCGCCATCCAGGGCGACGATGCTGCCGTCGGTTCGCACGATGTCGCCGTCAGCGCGGATGTCAAACGTGGCTCCAGCGAGGGTGTGCCCATCTACGGCATCCGTCTTAATGATTTCGATGCTTCCGGTTGCGGCGTCGTCATAGAACGAGGCGACGGCGACCGGTGTCAGATTCCTGTCGGCGGGAATCGTTATCTCCAGGTCTTCTCCGCGCAGATACGGTTCCTTGGCCGACGCCTCGTGCACGTAGTATGTTCCGGGATTAAGTGATTCGGGCAGCGTGACGGCGCCGGATGTATCGGTTGTGAAGGTATTCATTACATTGTGGGCCGGATACCAACATGTTTGCGAGACGGGCTCGTGATGGCTATCGAGCAGCTGGAACGTAAAGCCGGCAAGTGGTACGGTGCCGCCGGTCTGAGCATCACGCTTTACGATTTGAAGGTGTGTCGATAGGGCATGGTTGTCAACGATGTACTGAAGCTCGGCGCCGTCTGCGGTCTGCTCTGCTGTGATGGTCCATTCCTCTGCTTGCTTAAATCCTTCAGGGACCGTTTCTGCAACCTCGCGAACGGTGTAGCCCGCGCGGTCGTAGGGAATGGCACCGTGAGCGCCGGCGGG